>NZ_CATJGZ010000067.1:0-143763 GCF_949740115.1 Bacteroides sp. 41_26 | reverse complement strand
TGAAAAATGAGAGAAAAGAGATAACTAATTGATTTATAAAGTTAATAACAAATAAAAAAGTATTCAATTATTAGGAATACAACATAGAAGTATGAAGAAGTTATTTTTAATTGTATGTTTGGGAATGTTGGTATTCGGTTGTTCCTCTATTTATAAATCTAATTCAAATGAAAATAATATGAATGAATTTGGACGGAGGTACGAATTACAAGTGTGTAATTTTTCAGAAATACCTAAAAGCTTATTGGAGAATATAGATAAAATGGGAATGGATGGTACTTTAATACTCAATGAATATGAAGGACGATATTTAAATTTTGTTTTTAAAGTAGATACGTTAGATTTTAATCTTGTAGGGAAAAAGGTTGGTTTTTTTAAAAGTAAAATAGAATATTTTAGAGACACTCGTAGGCGTTTAAAAAATAACTATACCATTTGTAGTAGTTTATATATTTTTGATGCTGTTCAAAAAGTAGAAAGTGGAGGTTATGATGCTGCTATTACTGATGGGAATATATTTGTAATGCCAATAGAAAAAGTTGTTAAAAGATTAAAGAAATATTAATCAAAAAGTATGAAATGGAATTTTAATAATGATCTGTTGCGATAATTGAATATTTTGAATGACTGTCAATTTTAGATGTTTTCCGAAGTATTGGTGTAATTAAACAAATAAAAATGTTCAAATGATAAGGATATGTTTTGTTCTATTCTTTTTAGTGGTTGGTGTTGCAAATAGCATATGCCAAAATAATAATAAGTTGCAAACTATTTCTCAGATTGCTTCTGATGACAGTATAGTAGTTTCAGCTATTGACGCTCTTCTTGTTTATCCATTAACAAGCGATAAAAGTATTGAGAAATATAAGAAAAGGGTAGGTGTAAATCGCGGTTTTGTTTATCCTTTATTAATTTTAAATGACATAATAATAAGAGATTAGAAAAAAGTGAATTGCTTTAGAAACCGGTTTGATTTTACGAATATAAAAAATACAAAACTAATTTCAAAAGCAAAAGCAGAGAAAAAAGGGATTCCCAATGTGCCGAAAGACGGAGTATTATTTGTAACTACTAAGAAAGGGTATTATTTTGATTTTTCTTGTGAATAAATAATACTTGTGTATACTGATGTTTTTTTATGAGATTTGGAATGATACACTTTTTCTTAAAAATAAAAATATGAAATCCATAAAGGTTACTATATTGGTATTTATTGTTGCCGTTTTTACTTCTTGTGATTGTTTACAACATATACAAGGTGTTGTGGTTGATTCTGAAACCCGATTGCCAATAAATAAGGTAATGGTAAAAAGAGTAATGGCAAAAGAAGACAGCAGAAACTGGGCTATATATACGGATAGTCTTGGAAATTTTGAAATTACCTCAATGACAGGTGGTATATTTGGTTGTCCTAAAATCTCACTCTCTCTTGAAAAAGAGGGATATAATAAAGTGAAAAAAAATATAAGTGTTGTACAGGTAATGTCGTTATTGCTTTAGAAAGGCAAGCGGAAGGAAAAACGGAAAAACGTTAACTAATTAAACAGTATAAAACTATTTATATCATTAAAGATGAGAAAGGCATTTATATTTATTTTGTTGAGTGTATATTTTCTCTCGTGGAGCAATGAAGTTGCTTCGCAAGAGCGTATAAACTTGAATAGAGACTGGCGATATCAGGAGAATGATCCCAGTGGAGCTGATAGTACTTTGCATTATTCACGTCTGAAACCCTATTTACTGCCTTGTGCCAATGATTTTATCAAATCGGGGCAGAAACATATTCGTCCGGCAGGAAACCCGGGAGGCGAGGTGGCTTACGTGAAACCGGATTTTGACGATAGTAGCTGGAGGCAGTTGAACCTTCCGCACGACTGGGCTATTGAAGGACCTTTTAATATAGATTATGTAGGAGCTACCGGAAAATTGCCTTATTGGGGAATACGCTGGTATCGTAAATCCTTTGAGTTGAATCCTAAAGATATCGGAAAACAAATTTATCTGGATATAGATGGGGCGATGTCTTACTCGTCTGTCTGGTGTAATGGGCAATTCGTCGGTGGATGGCCGTATGGTTATGCTTCTTACCGTCTTGATCTGACTCCTTATGTGAAAGCCGGAAAGAAAAATACACTGGCTATCCGTCTGGATAATCCGGATGATGCTTCCCGCTGGTATCCGGGATCGGGAATTTACCGGAATGTATGGTTGGTGAAAACATCTCCTGTACATGTGGCACAATGGGGAACCTTTATCCGTAACAAAGAGATCTCTACTGATAAAGCAGTGATGGATATGACCCTCCAATTGGAAAATAATACGGGGAAGAGTGTGCAGGCAAGCGTGAAGACTGATATTTATGAACAGGACGAGACAGGAAATCCTAAAGGCACTAAGGTGGCTTCCTGCCCTGCGATGAAAGTGAAGATGGAGCAACAAGCTACTACCGAGTTACAGTCCGGTTTTGTTGTGCCTAATCCTAAATTGTGGGAAATTGAATCTCCCGCCTGTTATGTGGCAGTGACCCGCATTGAAGTAGACGGTCGTGAGGTGGAATGTTATCAGACTCCTTTCGGTATACGTGAGATTGAATTTACTCACGATCAGGGATTTATGCTGAATGGCCGTAAAGTACCTATAAAAGGAGTTTGCATGCACCATGATCTCGGAGCATTGGGGGCAGCCTTCAATGAAGTGGCAGCCGAGCGCCAGTTACGCATAATGAAAGAGATGGGAGCCAATGCAATTCGTACTTCACATAATCCACCTGCACCTGAATTGGTAGCTCTTTGTGACCGTATGGGCTTGATGATGCAATTGGAGTTTGTGGATAGCTGGCATAAAGGGAAACGGAAAAATGATTATAATATCCTGTTTGATGATTGGAATGAAGCAGATATGCGTTCGTTGGTTCGTCATTACCGGAATCATCCGTCAGTGATCATGTGGAGTATCGGTAATGAGGTACACGATCAGGTTACAGATCTGGGTATAGAGATTGCCCGTAATCTTACTGCTTACAGTCATGATGAAGATCCTACGCGTCCTACTTCGTTGGGATGCAACAAACGGGATGCGATTTATCGTGATATTGTCAATCAGGTGGATATATTCGGGCTGAATTATTATCATAAGACATATCCTTTGTTTAAAGAGCAGAATCCTACACGCCGCTATCACGCCAGCGAGACCTCTTCGGCTACCAGTTCCCGTGGAGAATATTTCTTCCCGGTGACGAAGAATGTGAACGACAGCCGTTCCGGTTTTCAACTCTCTTCGTATGATGTGACTACTATCGGATGGGGATGTATGCCGGAAGAACAATTCAAAATGAATGAGGCATATCCGTTTATGAGTGGAGAATTTGTGTGGACGGGGTTCGATTATTTAGGAGAACCTACGCCTTATAATAAAGATCTGACCAATCTGCTGAATTTCTCTGATCCTGTAGAGTTGGAGGCGGCTAAAAAAGAGTTGGAAGAGTTAGGCAAAATAAAAACTCCATCCCGTAGCTCTTATTTTGGAATTGTGGATTTATGCGGATTCCCTAAAGACCGTTACTATAATTATCAGAGTTATTGGCGTAAAGAACTTCCGTTGGTTCACATCCTTCCGCATTGGAACTGGCCGGAGCGGGTAGGAGAGGTTACACCGGTTCATATTTATACTTCGGGTGACGAAGTGGAACTTTTCTTAAACGGGAAGTCGCAAGGCAGACGGAAGAAAGAGCATTCTTATGATCGTCTCACCTGGGATGACGTTCGGTATGAACCGGGAGAACTGAAGGCGATAGCTTATAAAGAGGGGAAACAGTGGGCGGAACAACAGGTAAAGACAACAGGCCAGCCTGCTGCATTATCTGTCAATCCGGAGAAGAAGACTCTTCGAAATACTGGTACGGACCTGTCTTTTGTGCGTATTGATGTTGTAGATAAAGAAGGGTTGACCGTTCCCCGTACAAAGAACCTGTTGAAGTTCTCGGTTAGTGGTCCGGTGGAGATTGTAGCTACCGATAATGGCGATGCCACCAGTTTTGTTCCCTTCCAGTCTCATGAACGTGAGGCATACAATGGGCTTTGCCTGGTCATTCTTCGTTCTGTATCCGGTAAGGCGGGTGAAGCTGTCCTGACAGTAGAGTCAGAGGGACTTCCAACGAAGAAGGTCAGTCTGCAAGTGGTGGCCGATGTTAAGTGAGTTGTGTATGGGAAGTAAAATAAAGACAATAAGATTGCTGGCAGGTATGTGCTTGCTGGCAATCAGTGTATCAGCACAAAATATTGATGTAAAGGGTACTCCGTGGGAAGGTGATGAGATTCTGAAGACACCTGCTTATCGGGTAGTTGCCGAAGATTCCATCCGGTCCATTCAGTTTGAAGGGTTGCCGTATAAGGGGCATACGAAACAGGTTTTTGCTTTTTATGCTACACCCGGTATGTTGAAAGGCGATCGTTCTATAGACAAACAGCTCCCCGGTGTTGTATTGGTGCATGGTGGGGGTGGAAGAGCCTTTCGCGAATGGGTGTTACTATGGGCACGTCGTGGATATGCTGCCATAGCTATTGACACCCGCGGTAATGGAGCGAATAAGGAACATATTGAGAACGGTTTTGAAGAAAACGGTAAAGATACCCCTTATTTTGATGTGACATTACCATTGAAAGAACAGTGGATGTATCAGGCTGTAGGAGATGTAATACTATCTCATTCTTTGTTGCTTAGCTTTCCTGAAGTAGACAAGAAGCGTACGGCACTTACCGGTATCAGTTGGGGAGGAGTTCTGACCAGTGTTGCTACCTCATTAGATCATCGTTTTCGTGCGGCTGTTCCTGTTTACGGATGTGGCTTTCTTGCTGAAAGCGGACGGATGAAACAGCAGTTGGATAAGCTTTCTCTATTGGAACGTGAAACGTGGATAAAGCAATATGATCCTTCTGTCTATCTGTCGCGTGCCAAATGTCCGGTTCTCTTTTTGAATGGTACGAATGATGTACATTTCTATCTGCCGAGTATGACGCAGAGTGCTGCATTGGTTTCCAAGGGGCAGGTATTGATAAAGTATAAATTAAGGCATGGTCATGGTCATGGTTGGAATAACCAGGAAATCGGTACTTTTATAGATCATTATCTGTGTAATGGCCCTGCATTACCGAAAATAAAGTCGTTTCGGCTACAGGATAACATGCTTTCTGTGAAGGCTGTTTCATCATCACCTGTCCAAAAAGTAGTTCTCTATTATACTACAGATACAAATGTAGAGCAGGAGAAGTGTGAGTGGCATTTTGTAGAAGCTGTTCCTTCGGGTAAAGAGTGGAAAGTTGAATTACCTCAAAAGGTTGTTCGTTGGTTTGTAAATGTTACGGATAACTCTGGTAATCAATTATCCGGAGATTTGCAGGAATAGATAATGTTGATTTTTCATTACGCAGTATAGGGCTTTTCTTTTCCGTACAGTAACTCTTTGTAATATCTTATAGTTCTTTTGTTTATTTGTCGTAGAGAATCGCTCCGTTTCTCTACGACAAACAGAGTGTTCCTCCTAGAGGAACGGGATGATTCTCTACGAGGAAAAAAATAACAGATGTAATTGGTTGATATATAATAATTTATCGTGTAATGCCATTTGTCCTCTTTTTTTGTCTGTCATTTTCTTTTTTGAGTGTATCTGTAGTTTTTAAATAATTACAAACCTCAGTCAGATATACTAAAATTGTATTACAATAGGATAAAATATATTCATAAGCGACATATAAATACTTCTTTTTGTTGCAGTGTATTTTCTTTTCGTTACTTTTGCGGTTATACTCCCGAAGTATCGCTTTTAGAGTAATCAGTTTAAGTGTTTTTCGGAAAGCAGCGAAACTATCAAAAGACACATTTAAGCTGAATGGGGAGCTGTATGTTGTAAATCAACGATATACGCACCTTTTCAGTATATAGGATGTGTCTGGGGTGTTTGCTGCACCTCCGAAAAACTTATATATTGGAATTGGGTACGTTTTTTGTACCAAATTTCAGTTATACAATAATATAAAGAGCATGAGCATATTGAGATACAGATTTTATTTATCTGGTAGGCAGCAAGAGTCTGATACTGATTCTCCTTGTCCTTGCCTGATGAAAACGGATATGGAAGAATCTGAAAATATATATGATTTTTTGAAGGATTACTTTTGGGAAATAGAATCTGAAAAAGATTGGAGAAAGCTTTCTCTTTCAAACTTGAAATGTAGTCGTTGTTTGTTGTGTGCTGCACTGAAACTTGTAAAAAAGGAGAAAGATAAATACGGAAAAGAAAATGTTGCCAGATTGGCTACTGCAAAATCCATTGTATCAAAGAGGTACTTCAAGTATAAATTGCTAAAATGGTTTATGTGGATGAAGAAATCATAATACCGGAGCCATGTGAAACCTTATTATTCTTTATGTAACAGATAAATACCTGTTTTTCCCGTTAACATTTTAACGGACTATTTCAATATCTATTTTTGTGGATACAAAAGTATATACTTTTGGGGTATTAAAGTACGTACTTTTAGGATATAAGAGTACGTATTTAACACAGACTTAAATACGTACTCTTGTAATATAAAGTATAGATGTTGATAATTGTTTGATATAGAATAATATAAATAGTAATATAATACAAAGAGGATACCCATCACGGGTACCCTCTTCTCTACATTATTCACCAAATAAATAGTGTGATTGACTTATTCTATTCTAAAACTAAATTCGGATCTGATAGAGTATACGTCTCATAACTGGTTACAAACTCATCAATACAGTTTGGCTCCGGATGATATACCGTACGAAGTTGGATCTCCATTGTATCGTCTCCTCCTTCGAGCATGATCGGATAAATCATGTTGTCGTTTTCATCACATAAGTCTGCAATGTTGTATCTTAAGTCTGTCACCTTTGTACCGTCTATTTTAGTATAGCATACTTCATAAGCTACAGCATTTTCATACCTCGTCTTTATTTTGAAACTATACTTATCAGGCATTTGATGATAAGTGAAATCAGTAGGGCTGGTATTAATAATCGCATTCTGATAAGAATCCCCGTAGCTGATAGCTGTTATACTATATTTGATAGAGCGGAGATCATGTTCTGCATTATTGTTGTAGAAGTTAAAGCTGTAGCTTCCTTCATCCAGGCCTGTGATTATGAAACTACCCGGATTGTCCGGAGTTGTTTTGTGTACTTCGTATTCACCGCTTTCCCTGTCCATACTCCACATAGCGGTAGTTGTTGCTACCTTTGGATCTGAAAGCCAATAGAGCACTTTTACTCTTTCTTTTCCGGGATAGATCTTCACAGAATCGAAGCGTGCCAGATAGATCGTTTCACCATCCGCCAAGTATTTATCATGCAAAGAGTTCATATCTGAGCAAGCGCATAAAGCAGATACAGCAGCGATCAGTATATAATTTATCTTTTTCATTCTTTTAATCGTTTAATAGTTACTTTTTTCTTTCCTTATTTACTCGGCAGGAGTTTCCGGTTCTGGCTCTGGTTCCGGTTCCGGGGTAGATTCTTTATTCGGGTCTTGTCCCCAGAATTCTAATTCGGAAATATGTATCATCTCAGTACCTCCCCAGGTTTTGTCAATTTGGAACATAAGATAACGTACTTCGTAAGCAGAACCATAAGTGAAGTCATAATCTTCACCTCCGGCACCTTTTTCGATATCTTCATCCGTACAGCTCTTTTTACCTACCGGCAATCCTGATGGTTTAATTGATTCATATTCGCCCAGCAGCGTCCATGGATGTTCACCTTCGTTAACCGGATTCACACGTGCTTTGTCATCAGGTGAACCGTATACTTTGAATATTCTCGGATTACCGTGATTGTAAACCCAGTCGGCAGTACCACGCTGATAGAGTTTGAAACGGCTCAGACGGAAGGTACGTCCCATATCGAATGTGAAACATACCGGGAATGGGTATCCGGCAGGTGTATGGAAAAAGTTACTGCTGCTGGTACCGTACATCGTTTTACCATCCCACAATTTTTCGATGGTATAGTTAGTACTATACTGTCTGTAAGGTATATCCGGGTCATCATTCCATTTTTTGAAATACTGTTGTGTTTCATCTTTCGGTTTGATAAATTCTTCGTAAAGAGGTACCAGAGTCACCGATTTAACATCTGTTTTATTTCCCCAGCGGTCTCTAACCTGTACATAAAAAGTATGGGGTACGGCTTCATATCCACGTATATACGCTGTACCATCTTTGGCACTTGAGTAATAATTACCCACATTCTGCTGTACATCCGAACCTTCCATGATATCTTCCGATACCATTATCACGATGTTTCCTCCTGTCGGGTTTTCCCAGCTAACTTGCATTCCACCGAAAGTTGGTATCAACTCCATTGAGTTTTCTACGTCATAAATAGCAGATTGTGCCGGGTTGACGGTAAATTCTACCGGAGTAGAAAAGTTATGGCTACGGTCTACAGCATACAATGTTACTTGGCGTGGTTCGGCTTTGGCAAAACCGTCTATTTTGATCTGAGTTCCGTACATAGACGATTTTACTACCATTTTTTCACCTGTATCCAGTGTATATTCGGCTTGTACATATAGCAAATCGCGATCATCCGGCAGTACATAACTCAATATGGCACCTCCTGATACTTGTTCCACCTGTTCCACGTTAGTTATTGGTTTGGGTGGGATGTTATCCACCGGATATTGTCCGATGAATTCTTCCTGGCAGGAAAACAGGGCTCCTGCGGCGAGCAGTAATAAGAATATTTTTTTCATGATTACGTTTTGTTTTAATATTGTAAAAGATATAGGTTAATTACCAGCCCGGATTTTGCACCAAATTGGTGTTAATCATCATTTCACTTTCAGCAATAGGCCATAACATATCTCTTTGAGTGAACTTCGGTGAATAGTAAATTTTTATTTTATTGAAATCTTCTACAGTTTCTCCTTCTACATTCCAGCCACGAATCTTTTTATTGAATTGTTCGAAAATATCAAATTTACTTTTCTTTGTACCGTTAGCCCAGCGACGCAGATCATAGAAGTAATGACCTTCAAATGCAAGTTCAAGGATACGTTCTTGTTGAATAATATCACGCATACCGTCTTTAGTCAGGTATTTGTCCGGGGTTATAGAATGATTTGCCCATGCATCTTCAACGGTTGGAAGGAAGGCGCGCTCACGTACTAGATTGATGTATTTATATACCTCTTCATTTGGAGCACTCAATGACTCATTCAATGCTTCTGCATAGAGCAGATAAAGGTCTGCCAGACGGATAATAGGGAAAGCATAGTTTGTCCCCTTAAACTCTGTCTTTGAATCTTCCGTAACATAAGTAGTATAAGGCGTCAACTTACGTATGAAGTATCCGGTTGTAGAATAGTATTGGTTACCGTTACGTCCGGCAGGATAGTTTGTCGGATCGCCGGCAAGCACCTTCACTGTTTGAGATTTAGATTCATCTGTTCTACCGGCTCCGAACCATACTGAACCGTCAAATGCAACATCACCGTAGAAACGTGGCTCACGGTAAGTATTCAGACGGGCTGTCGGGTAATTCTGTTCAATGTATAACTTTTGCACAGCGTCACCACGAGTTACTTCATAACGTGATTTATACCAACCGTTTGCATTCCAGTCTTTATCTTCTTCAATGGGTACACCATTAGAGGAATAGAAATTCTCAATAAATTCCAATGTTGGATTCCAGTGTGAATTCAGACGTGCCGTACGGCAATAAGCATTGAGTGCAGGCATCATGTTGAACTGATAATCTTTTGTACTCAGGTTGATTCTGTTTGACCAGATGTATTCTCCCTGATTGTTGGCATGATCTGTGATAAGTTGGCTGAAAGTTAAGATTTTGCGTGTATCTTCTGAAATTTTCAGCGTACCCAGATTTGTATAATGGTAAAGTTCGTGATTTCCCATTTCGCAATATTTGATTGCTTCTTTACATGCTTGGGCTGCACGAGTCCATTTTGCAGGGTCGTAAGTAGTAGGCCACAATGCTTTGCCATCTTTATCTTTGAATCCGGCATAGTTATTACTATTACCATTAAAGAACGGACTGGCCATGTGTACCAGGATTTTTGCTTTTAATGCGGCAGCAATAGGGCGGGTGATACGACCATATTCAGTCATTGCCATTTCTATTTTATCCGGCAGATGAATTCCCGAATCTTCTTCTTCGTCAAGATTGCTTCCGATACATTCGTCAAGTAGACTGATAATATATTCGATACAGTCGTCCAGCGGTTCTCTCGGCAGACGTACTTCTTCCGGTTGACTGGTGATAGGAAGATTGTCACGTACTACAACGATAGGACCATACTTCTGTACCAGCATCCAATGGTAATATGCTTTCAGGAATTTCACTTCGAGTACCCAACGAACTTTATCGTATTCTTCAAGATCGCGTACCTGATCTACGTTTTCAAGGAAGATGTTACAATGGCGTATAGCCTGATAGAAGTTGTTCCATGATCCCATACTGACAGAAGTGACACTATTTCCGTTTAATAATAGTTTCATACCATTGGTCTGAACATTATTATAAGCGGTTATTTCGTTACCATACATATAGACGTCATTTGTAGCAAACTGGCTTGGTATGTATGAGTAACATGTGGCCAGATATTTTTCTGCACTCACCTGATCACGGAATGCATATTCAATGGTTCCCAATTTGTCGGGCATGACATCAAGAAAATTACAACTTGTAGTCAGCGCCATTGAGAGGGCCAATATAGATAAATATTTCTTTTTCATTTTGATCTGTTTATTGTATGATTAGAATGAGAAGTTAACACCAATATTATTTACGCGTTGGAGTGGATATTTAAATCCTTTATCCATACTTGTCATTTCAGGATCCCATGTATCAAATTTACTGAAACACAATAAATTAGTTCCGCTATAGTAAATACGGATGGTGTTCATATGGAGCTTCTTTAATATCTTTTTCGGGAGTGTATATCCAATTTCCACTGATTTCAGGCGAAGGAATGAACCGTCACGCATAAACCAAGTACTGGTTTGAGAGTTATTTGAAGATACAGTAGAAGACAAACGGGGCCAGAAAGCGTATACATCCTGATTACGTTCACTCCAGTAACTGTCGGCAATGGCTTGCATTACCTGAGTTCCGCTACCTGAGCCGGTGAATGGATGCATTACATTATAGTCCATCCAGAATGATTCACGGGCAGAACCCTGGAAGAAACAAGAGATATCAAGTCCTTTCCAACCATACGTCAAACCGAAACCGTAAACAATTTCCGGGCTTTCGTCAGGATATCCAAGGGGTACTTTATCAAGAGCGGTAATTTGTCCGTCACCATTGATATCTACGTATTTGATATCACCACCACGGCATTCTCCGAATTGAGTCGGGCTGTTGTAGACCTCATTATCATCAATAAAGAGACGTTCGGCTACATATCCCCATGTTTGTTTCAGTTTTTGATCGATACGTGATAACCATGGTGTTTTGCTGTAATCTGGTTCTTCGTATACTTTGTATTTACCACCTGCCCAAGTCAGGTTGGCACGTGCCTGCATGTAAGAACCATTTTTGAACGCATGATTATAGTCTAAAGAGATATCGATACCTTGGCTGATTGCTTCACCCAAATTGGATTTAATACTAGCCTGTAATCCCATAGAACCCGGAAGAGAAGCACGAGACATCAGGATATTATAACGGTAGTCACGATAAACATCCACCTGTAATTCGAGGTCATTGAAAAGACCGATTTCCACACCTAAATTGGTTTTACGTGAAGTTTCCCAGGTGATATCATCGTTGGCATAACGATTGATACTAACACCATTTACAGAGTGCAGACCGGTATAGTCATTTCCCCATGTATATCCATAACTACCATTGTTCAGATTAACTTCCGAGCGATAATAGAAACGGTCTTCTTTCGCACCGATCTGGTCATTTCCTACTAAACCGAAGGTTGCTTTCAGTTTCAGTTTGCTAAGTACTTTTTTCAGTGATTCCGGATAGAACGGCTCATTACTGATAATGTATCCTAAACCGGCTGAAGGGAAGAATCCATAACGCTCTTTCTCAGAAAAACGTTCAGAACCGTTGTAACCGAAGTTACCTTCGAAGAAGTAACGGTCGTCAAAAGCATAAGTTACACGTCCTGAGAGACCCATATTACGGTAAGGAAGGGATAACTGTATGGTACTGGTTTTCTTAGAGTTCTTTTCATCACGCAAATAATATACCAACAAACCACTAATAGCATGCTTCTTATTGAAGGTGTGATTATAAGTCAGTGTTCCCTGGAAATAAGTGGAGTTGATAACTTCCTTATTTTCATTTCCAACAGCCAGATAGTCTGTACCGGCAGAGGGATTAAGACAAGTCAGGAAGTAAGTATTCTGAGCCGGGTTGTAACCTCCTGCAGTGAAGTAGTAAGGTTTATATGTACGGTCAATACTGTAATTGGTTTTTCGGTTGGTATTAAACATACCTCTCAGTTTCAGTCCTTTCAATATGAAACCTAAATCCTGCTCCAATTCCATTTGAGCAAAAATTGTAGAATTCTGTCTGTCCTGATAACCTTTCATCAATTCAGCATAGGGATTGATAAAAGTATTTTCACTACCACCATAGAGAATGTATGGAGTCGTTTCGTTGGCTTTGTCCGGTTGGTAATAAGCCGGATATTCTACCGGACTCGATTGAGAAATCATTTTGTACAGGTCACTTCCTGAATGTACCGGACCGGTATAATCGTCCATTGTAGCTTGCAAGCGTACTCTTACCAATGTTGATTTACTAACATTGATATCTACGTTACTACGAAGCAAATATTTGAATAGACTGATGTTATTGTCGAATCCGTTTGCTTTGGCATTTTTAAAGATACCGGCGTCGTGTGACAGTGATCCGGCTACATAGTATCTGGCTACTTTACCACCACCGCTTAGATTCAGATTACCACGCAAGTTGGTTGTGTGGTTCTTCAGCAACATATCATACCAGTCAACCGCAGGGAACACATTGGGGTTCAGACCGGCAATTGTATTGTCTATCTTCTGTTGGCTATAACGGGCGGGAGACGACGGGTCACGTGTAGTGATAGCCTCGTTATACATATTCATATAAGTAATAGGATCCGTCCATTTCACCTCTTTTGTCGGAGCAGAAATAGACGTTTCAAAACGGGCTGAAATCTTACTTGGACCTTCAGAACCTTGCTTTGTAGTTACCAGAATAACACCATTAGCACCACGTGCACCATAGAGAGCAGTTGCCGTAGCATCTTTCATGATAGAGAAACTGGCAATGTCATCTACTTGCAGACGTGCTAAGTCTTCTGATTCCATTTCTACATCATCTACCAGGATAAGCGGTGACTTTGCGTATCCGAAGGTTGTTACACCACGTACAAAGAAGTCTGCATTGTCTGCACCCGGTTCACCACTACGCTGATAGGAGATAAGACCTGCTACACGTCCGGCAAGTGCTGTAGTAAGGTTACTTGTAGGTGCTTTCAGCTCTGCCGGTTTGATCGTTGATACAGATGCAAGCACGCTTTCTTTTTTCTGCTTGGCAAAAGCAACAACGGTAACTTCATCCAGCTCGTCTACTTTTTGTTTTAGTATGATTCTAAGGTTATTTTTATCACCTACTGTGATTGTTTGGGATTCCATACCCAAATACGTAATTTCGAGTTTGGCTCCTTTGGGTACATCAATCGAGAATGTACCATCCATATCTGTCGTTACCCCTCTTGGTGTACCTACTACCTGGATAGCAGCTCCCGGAACAGTTTCTCCGGTTTCGTCAATAATGGTACCTTTCAATGTGATGTTTCGGGATTGTGTGACGCCCGGAACAGATGGAGAGGTGGCAAAAGCGGTAACTCCATAATTTGGAAAGGAACCTAACATGCCCAACAATAGTAGCATTGCGCTACACCTTTTGGTTAGAAAAGGAAAATTGTTTTTCATCTTCTTTAATTAGATTTTAATTAATAAAAAGTATAATTTCACAAATGTTATCGATGTGTGCGTTAACACTTGGTGCTGCAAAGGTATTAAATCGTGAAAAGATGTTTTTATGTATTGTTTCAAATACTACTTTATTTGTCTCTGAATCGTTTTTGGGACGCTATTGATAGTAAAATGAGATAAAATTTCAAATGGATTGTGTTTTGGTTGGCAAATCAGAGGGGGCTGGGTAGGTGAATACAGAAAGCAGATCAAGATGAATATATTTACGATTAGACGATTTACGATGTACGATTGGGATTACTCTGTTTCTAACAACACTGAAACAGGTTTTTAAAAGAGTAACTTCAATCGTACATCGTAAATCGTCTAATCGTAAATAGTTGATCTGTGTTTTATTATATTATAGTTATTGCTTTTTAAGAAATAAGTATCGCGTAGTCCTCTTTCTCGTCCTGAAAATATAGCTGTTAGCCTCGTCTCATATCCTGTTATATAAATATTTTCTATGATAGTTGATACGCTATTATAAGTCTATGAGATTATAGTGATAATGGTGATAGCTATTAACGGCTAACTTTGTGGGTGAATAAAAAATAATCGACCATGAGAAAGCATACGCATATTGGAATAAAGTCTTTTTTTGTACTATTGGCTTCTGCTGTTTTGGTGGGGTTTACTTTCCGTCAGGCGGTTCAATCTGAAGGTGATCCTTTGTTTATAACTGGGTTAACTCCGTATAAAGCAGGCGTCATTACATCGCAAAAAGGGACGAAACGATTAGTCCTTTATTCGTCTGACTGGAAGGAGAGTTTGCAAAAGTGGGATTTGGATGCTGTACCCAGTGGGGTAGCTGTAGCTGGGGATAAAATCTATGCCACAGTTACTGGAGATAAGAATGGAGTGTATATTCTTTCCGCCTCGGGAGATTCAAAAGAATATATACCAACCGGTTCGGGAGCTTGTTTCCCTCTGGCAGATGAGAAATCGAATAGACTGTACGTTTGTAATCAGTTCTCAACAACAGTTTCTGAAATTGATTTAGGGAGTAATAAAGTGACGCGTGAAGTAAAAGTACTTCGTGAGCCTAAATCATCTATACTTGATCCGAATGGAAAGTATTTGTTCGTTACCAATTATCTTCCCCAACAACGGGCTGATATAGATACAGTGGCAGCATGTGTTTCGGTTATTGATTTGAAAAGTTTTCATAAGGTACGCGATATCCAGTTGGCTAACGGGAGTAATGCTCTACGTGGTATGACGCTTTCTCCCGATAGCCGTTATTTATTGATAACGCATAATCTGGGACGCTTTCAGGTACCTACTTCACAGTTACAACAAGGTTGGATGAATACCAGTGCTATCAGCATTGTTAATCTGGAAAGTCTGAAATTTGAGGGTGCGGTATTGCTGGATGAACCCGAACGTGGTGCAGCTGGTATATGGGATGTGAAATGTGCGGATAATAAAATAGTTATCAGCCACTCCGGTACACATGATATCAGTGTGATTGATTATCCCGGTTTTATTCAGAAGTTTAATGCTTATCCGCAAAAAGATGCATTGACATATGATCTTCGTTTTTTGTATGGTCTTCGGGATCGGGTAGCATTGGCAGGGAACGGTCCGCGCAGTTTGATACTGAAAGATGGAAAGGCGATTGTCCCCACTTATTTTTCGGATACATTGAATATTGTTGATTTGAATACGCATCAGGTAGATGCTGTGCCTTTGGTACAGAACCGGGTAGAGAGTCGTATACAACGTGGTGAGAAGTACTTTAATGATGCGGAGCACTGTTTCCAGAACTGGCAGTCGTGCAACGGATGCCATCCGGGAGATGCCCGTACAGATGGTATGAACTGGGATTTGATGAATGATGGCATCGGTAATCCGAAGAACTGTAAAAGTTTACTTTTCTCACACGTTACACCTCCCAATATGATTTCGGGTATCCGTGTTTCTGCCAATGTAGCTGTGCGTGCCGGATATAAATTGATTCAGTTTACTGATCTTCCGGAAGATTTTGCAGATTGTGTAGATGAATATCTGATGGATCTTAAACCTGTTCCCAGTCCATATCTGGTGAATGGCGAGCTTTCGGAGAAAGCACAGCGCGGCCGTAAGGTATATGAAAAACTAAAGTGTGACGAATGTCATTCGGGACCCTATTATACCGATATGAAAATGCATCGTATTGGAGAAGATGTTGAATTTGAAAATGGATGGGATACACCGACCCTTCGGGAAGTATGGCGTACGGCTCCTTACTTATTTGATGGAAGGGCTGCTACGATGAAAGATGTTTTTACGGTTCATAAGCATGGTATTGATAAAAAAGTATCTGATAAGGAAATAGATGAACTCGTAGAATATGTGAATTCTCTCTAAACATGAAAAATATGATATTGGAAACAAATATAGAAATCGTTCATAGGCTTTATCAAACGGGAAAAGGGTCTTTTAAGGAGATGCTTTTTCAGTTGATGGCTTTGTATGAGGCAGTCTATACACCGGTACGCATTGTAGTATTCGGTGCACCCCAAAATAATGAAGAATACTGTGAACGTTTCAGTCAGATTCGTAATGTTATTGCTGAGCGATTTGGAAATACGGCTCCTACAGTGAGTTATGTTGCCCAACCTCCATGTCCGCAAGGTCTCGTGATGGAAGTACATGAAGTGGTGTTGACGGATGCTGACTGTATCTGTTATAAAACATTGGATAATGTGCCTTATATTACAATTGAGCGTAAAGGATGCAAGCGTCTGTTTATGAGTGGGATTATTGGCGATGTGCTTCATGCTACTATCCGCAGTCAGGCGGATGAGGTGTTCAGAACAATTTCTCATATAATGGTTGCCGAACAGATGCCTGTTTCTTCTATTGTACGCCAATGGAATTACATTGAGAAAATAACAGATTGTGATGTCACGGGACATCAGCATTATCAGGACTTTAACGATGCCCGTTCTTTGTTTTATCAGTCCGTACAGTGGGCAGACGGTTATCCGGCGGCTACTGGTATCGGTACTCAGTGGGGAGGGGTAATGATTGATATTGATGCTCTGCTCTGCCAGGATGAAACGGTTTGTGTGAAACCGGTAGATAATCCGTTACAGGTCTCTGCCCATGCCTATTCACAGAATGTATTGCAGGGTGAAAAGGATGAGAAGCTTGATAAAAAGACTACTCCTAAGTTTGAACGTGCCAAGGCTATATGGAAGGAAGATCATGGATTTGTCTATATCTCCGGTACTGCTGCTATCCGAGGTGAACAAAGTCTGGAAGGAGTGGGGATTGAAGAACAAACACTTGCGACGCTGGAGAATATTAAATATCTTGTTTCGGCCGAAAATCTTAGGGAATCGGGCATTCCGGTGACGGAAGATGCATCCTATATCTGCTTTCGTGTTTACGTCAAAAGATGGGAGGATATGGCAAAGGCTTGTGAGGTTATCACCCGTCAGTATCCTGATCTTCCAGCTATATATACTCTTACGGATGTTTGTCGCTCTGAACTTCTGATTGAGATTGAGGGAATGGGGGTTATTTGAGAATGGAGAATGGAGAGGGGAGAAGGAGGTTGCACTATGAGGTTATAGGGTTATAAAGTTGTAAGGTTATGGAATTATTAGGATATGGGCTGCGCTATCATGTTGCACAGTTAACTTTCAATTTTCAATTTTCAACTTTCAATTAATTAAATAATTATATTAAAACGATGAAAACAACAAAAGTATTAATTGCGGCATTTATTGCCTGCTGTGGGGTAGGGATGACCTCTTGCTCTACAGAATCTAAAAAGACAGAATCAGTTATGACACAAGAAAAGACAACGTATCAGAAGAAGTTTACAAATGCTGACTTCTACAAAGATGGAAAGTTTGATCAGGAAGCTGCTAAGAAAGCATTTCTGGATATGTTTGAGTTTTATGACGTACCTTTCACTGCATTGATGGAAAAGGACATCTGGTTTACCGATTTCGGACTGGGTGACTTTGAGAATACAGGTATGGGGGGGATCTTCTGGATTAACGATGCCGAACATGGCTATTTTGCTCATAGTATTTACTTGTTGCCTGGGCAGATGATTCCGGAACATGCTCATGTAAAAACTTCATTTCCTGCCAAACATGAATCATGGATGGTAAACCATGGGTGGGTATATAATTTCTCTGAGGTAGGAGACGAAACTCCTAATCCGCCTGCTATTCCTGCCGGTCACGGTCCGGTTAAGAGTAAAAACTTTGTAGTACAGCAGGTAGGTGACGTTCTTCGTTTGAAAGAACCTGAGACTTTCCATTTTATGATGGCTGGTCCCGAAGGAGCTATTGTTGAAGAGTGGGCCTGCTACCATGATAACGATGGTTTGCGTTTCACAAATAAAAAAGCAGCTTTATAACTAATACCTAAGATACCATGAGAAAAATAAATCATATTGGAATACCTACTCAGACACCGCAACCGGGTGAATCTTATGCAGAAGGTTTGAAAGTGTGGCTGACTAACTTTAATGAAAGCCCTAATAAAATAGAATTTCTTCGTTTTGAAGAAGGAAGCTGGATGCCGGAACTGATTCAGAAAACGGCTCATATAGCCTATGAAGTAGATAATCTGGAAGAAGAATTAAAAGGTGCCAAAGTACTTGTTGAACCGATGCCGGGAGGTGAAAATCTTACCATTGCTTTTATTGAGGAAGAAGGTATTGCACTCGAACTTATGTATTTTGAAAAGTAACTCTTAAATTAAAAAATATGGATAAGTTTATAAATAACCCTGATAATCTCACAGAAGAGTTGTTGGAAGGCTATGTGATGGCTTACAGTGATCAGGTAGCTATTGGAGGTGAGAATATTATTGTGCGTGCCAATGCTAAACCGGAAGATAAGGTTGCTATTATCACGCTTGGAGGTTCGGGTCATGAACCTGCATTGAGTGGTTTTGTAGGTGAAGGTATGCTCGACTGCTCTGTGGTTGGAGATATTTTTGCAGCTCCGGGCGCACAACGCGTTTTTCAGGCTTTGCAAATGTTCAAACGCGAAGCGGGGATCTTGTTGGTAGTACTCAATCATTCCGGTGATATTATGAGTGCAAACATGGCTTGTCAGTTGGCTGAACGGGTGGGTATCAAAGTGAAGAGTATCATTACCCATGATGATATCAGTGCCGGGCTGGATGCTCCCGATGAAGATCGTCGCGGATTGGCAGGTTGTGTGCCTTTGATTAAAGTGGTTGGTGCCGCTGCCGAAGAAGGTAAATCTCTGGACGAGATACTTGAAATAGGTGAACGTATGAATGCGAAGATAGCCACGCTTGCTGTAGCAATGAAAGCATGTACGCATCCACAAAATGGTATGAGCATTTCCGATCTTCCGGACGGTATTATGGAGATTGGTATGGGACAACATGGCGAAGGTGGTGGTGGACGTAAACCATTGGTTTCTGCCGATGATACTGCCGAGGAAATGGTAGGTCTGCTAATGAAAAAATTACAGCCTAAACCTGGAGATAAGGCGTTGCTTATCATTAACGGCGTGGGGGCAACTACTCATATGGAGATGAGTATTGTTTACCGTAAGGCTCATTTTATATTAGAAAATAACGGTGTTGAAGTGGTGTCCGGACGTATTGGTGAATTACTGACAGTACAGGAACAGGCCGGTTTTCAAATGATTCTGGCATTGCTGGACAATGATCATGTAGATTATTTGAAGAACCATATGTCTAATGCACCTTACTGGACTACTTTAGGAAAATAAGAATGGATAAATTAACTGTAAATGACTTTAAGAAAATGATTCAGAACGCTCTGAAAAATATAACAGAGCGTTCTGATGAGTTCTCTAAACTGGATGCTGTATTGGGGGACGGTGATCACGGTACAGCTATCGTACAAGCTATGTCGGCCATTGTACAATCGGCTGATAAAGGTACGGAATTCAAGAAAATGCTTGGAGACATGGGGTTTGACGTAATGTTGCAGATCAGTGGTTCTACCAGTACGCTGCTTGGAGGATTCTTCCTCGGAATGAGTGATGTGGTGGAGGATGGGGTAACCGAACTGGATGCTGAAGGCGTGAAAAATATGTTTGCCGGCGGACTTGCCGGTGTGAAAAAGCAGACTAAAGCCCAACGCGGAGATAAGACGATGATGGACGCTTTGATACCTGCTGTAGAAGCTATACAAGCCACAAATTCGTCTGATATAAAAATGTTGATGGCAGCGGGAGCAGAAGCTGCATTGAAGGGAGCAGCGGAAACTGTAGATATGAAAGCTAACTTTGGGCGTGCCCGTAATTATGGCGAACGTTCCATTGGATATGCCGATTCCGGAGCAAGCTCCTGGTCATGCATGTTTGATGCTTTTGCAAAAGCACTACTTTAAAGATATATAAAAACAGAATAAGAGAAAATGGCAGATTTAGATGATTTAAGAGATGGCTGCAACTTTGGGTTGGACCAGGCTGTGGCAAATCAGACTTTCCACGTAAAAGGCGCAGGAAATCTTCCCTGGGGAATGAAAGACCGGTTATCACGTATATTTAATCCTGCGACAGGACGTACAGTGATGTTGGCTTGTGACCATGGTTTTATAATGGGGCCTACTTCCGGACTGGAACGTATCGACCTGAACATTGTACCACTTATTGAGTATGCAGATTGTCTGATGTGTACCCGTGGTGTTTTGCAGTCTGTTATTCCACCCACCACAAACAAATCAATTTGCTTGCGTTCGGATGCCGGTACCTCCATTTTGACAGAATTGAATGACAATGTATTGATTGATATCGAAGATGCAGTACGCATGAACGTTTCGGCTATGGCAGTGATGCTGGCTATCGGTGATAAAGAACATGAAGCTAAAACGGTGGCTAATCTCTACAAGGCAGTAGATAAAGGTACACGTTATGGCATTCCTGTAATGGGAGTTACGGCCGTTGGTAAAGAAATGGCTCGTGATGCACGTTATTTTGGTTTAGCTTCACGTATTGCAGCCGAGAATGGCGCTAACATTGTAAAAACTTACTATTGCGACGGCTTTGAGAAAGTGGCAGCTGCCTGCCCGGTTCCCGTAGTGATTGCCGGTGGTAAGAAACTTCCGGAGAGGGAAGCGCTTGAGCTTTGTTATATGGCTATCAATGACGGTGCTTCCGGGGTAGATATGGGACGTAACGTATTCCAGTCAGAAGCTCCCGCCGCAATGATTCAGGCAGTTTATGCAGTAGTACACCAGAACTATAGTGTAGATCAGGCTTTTGAACTGTTTAACGAATTAAAAGCTAAATAGTGATGATACGCCTGCGTTTATTAGCTCTGTTATTTCTTAGTTGTTCGTTGCATTTGTCTGCACAGGAAAAACTGGTACTTGCCGGTTCGGGAAATCCTGCGGTAATGATAGTAGATAAGCAATCGGGGGCTGTAGAATGGAAACATGCATTAGAAAAAGGAGAGGAGTGTAATACTGTAGCTGTTACCCGACAGGGCAATATTCTCTATTCTTACAAAAAAGGAGCAAAGCTGATAGGGACAGATCACCGTGTGATCTGGGATTATAAAGCCCCGGAAGGAACGGAACTTCAATCAGCAACTCTCTTGAAGGATGGCGGATTTCTTCTTGGCATCTGTGGCAATCCGGCACGGCTCATTGAACTGGATAAGAACGGAAAGGAGCGTAACCGTGTGGAGATTGACCTGCAAATAGAAAAACCACATGGTCAGTTCCGACAGGTTTTCCAGTTGCGCAACAAGAATTATCTGCTTCCTGTCATGGGAAAACAGAAAATGATGGAAATAAACCGGAAAGGTGCAGTAGTGGCAGAGTTTCCGACAGGAGGCCGGGCTTTTTCTTCACTCGAATTGAGAGACGGGAATATATTGCTTCCTTGTGGAGACGGGCACTTTTTTCAGGTTATTGACCGTAAAACAGGGAAGGAACTCAAACGGGTAACGTCTGAAGATGTACAAGGTGCTTCGCTGCTTTTTGTGGGACAGATATTGGATGCGGGCAAAGGAAATTTGCTGATCTGTAACTGGTATGGACACACAAAAGATGCTACAGTAGATGAACCTCAACTCATTGAAGTGGATGCAAACGGAAAAGTATTATGGAGCTTGAATGATAAAGAAAATATCGGTAAAGTTTCGGCAGCTTGTCTGGTGAGTAATCCCAAATTTAAGATAAATGTAGTAGAGTAATCCTCAAACTAATACATAACTGATATGAATAAGAAAATAGTAATAATGTCCGTTTGCATGGCATTGTCCCTTTCTGTTTTTGCACAGAAGAAAAGGGCAAAGGTAGCCGAACCTGCTACCTGGGCAGAAAGTATTGCCCGGGCAAAGAGTCAGGCTGATGCACAGATGCAAAAAACGCTTCGTCCGGTCGCTTCTAAAGTGGTGAAGTCGAAAGCGGCAGCAGAGCCTTTTTCTGCTGACATCAGCGGACTGGACGAAATGGTACTTTATACCTGGAGTACGGTGGACGGTACTTCCGATGATCAGCCAGTGTGGGCAAATGCCCGGCTGGTTGCTGCCGACGGTTCATCCGTGTGGTTAAATGATTTGAAGAATACCTTTAAAAAAGGTACCAGTGGCGGTTTGCGTTACAATGTAAATGCTAAGAATGCTGCTGTAACGATGAAAGGAAAAACCTATAATCGTACTATTATGACGGGGGGAAATGCACAGATTATTGTTCCGTTAGACAAAAAGTATGTGCGTTTTGAAGCAGAAATAGGATTGGAGAATCGTTCTTCAAATGGTTCGGTTATTTTCCGTGTACAAGGTATTACGGGTAGCGAAGCTGCCGGTAAAATTGTGAAAGACTATCCTGCGGAAGCTGCCCTGTTCTTGCCGTTTGCCGGGGGAGATATGAAGGCATTAGTGACTACATATGATGCAAGTATTGAGAAACACGTTGCAGAATCTGTTATCAGGCTTTTGAAGGAACCAAGACATTTTAATGCCCTGTTGCAACAGATATCTCAGAAAACTGTATTAGACGAACAGGTGATTGGCTATCTGAATCTGGCTCAGGATGCAATGAATGTTTATCAATTGCAGGAGGCTCTGGCATGGATCAATATCCGCGCTATTGAGGAAGCTGTAAATGATATGAATCAGTATAAAGGTTTTGATCAGACAACTAACCAAACCCGGTTGGCAGAATTGAAAATGCTTACCGGAAGAGGTTTCAATGATATTTATACTAATCAGCCCGCTGCATTGGAGACTGCCAATAAAGCGCTGAAACTGAAACGGGATATCTTGCTGGCTAATCCTGAACTGGATGTTGACAAACTGATTGTAGGTCGTTATAAGATAGGTACTACTGCCCGTCAGGCCACACCTCGTGCATTGGGAACACAAAATAACAACTGGTCTAATCAGACTTCTGCTTCCCGTGGGGGCTTTGATGCTGAGATTACTGAGTTGTCAAATCTTCGTGGCGATATTAAGTCGAGAACGATTTTTAAACCAACTAACGGTTCGTCTCTTCCTGACCTTAAATTGCATTGGGACGCTGACCGTATTTTGTTCTCTATGGTGGATACCGACAAACGCTGGCAAGTGTTTGAGGTAGGTGTAGATGGTAAAGGGCTGAAAAAGATGATTCCCGATCTGGAACCTGATCTTGAGTTTTTTGACGCTACTTATCTGCCTTCCGGCAAGATGATTGCAGTCTCCAATATAGGTTACAATGGTGTACCTTGTGTAAATGGTAACGATGAAGTCGGTAATATGTGTCTGTATGATCCGAAAGACAATTCTTTGCGTCGCCTCACTTTTGACCAGGATGCTAACTGGGCACCGACAGTGATGAATAATGGCCGTGTCATGTATACCCGTTGGGAATATACTGACTTAACGCATTATTTTTCACGTTTTGTGATGCATATGAATCCGGATGGTACTGAGCAAAAGTCACTTTACGGTAGTGGCTCTTACTTCCCGAACAGTACTTTCGATGCAAAACCGCTTCCGGGTAATACCTCTAAGTTTGTAGGCGTTATCTCCGGTCACCATGGTGTAACCCGTTCCGGTCGTCTGATGATCTTTGATCCGGCTAAGAGCCGCAAATCGGAGAAAGGCATGTTACAGGAACTTCCTTTCAGAGATCGCAAGATTGAACCGATTGTAAAAGATCGTCTGGTAGACGGTGTATGGCCTCAGTTTATTAAGCCTTATCCGTTGAATGATAAATACTTCCTGGTAGCAGCCAAGTTGAATGAGAATGCATTATGGGGTATTTATCTGATAGACGTATTTGATAATTTGACTCTGATTGCCGAATATGAAGGTGAAGGATTAATTTGTCCGATACCTGTGAAGAAGACTCCGACTCCTCCTATAATTCCGGAAAAGATTAAGCCGGGTGATAAGGAAGCCACAGTATTTATTCAGGATATTTACGAAGGTGAAGGTTTAAAAGGTGTACCCCGTGGTACAGTGAAGGCATTCCGTGTACTTTCTTATGAGTATGCTTACAACAAAACTCCGTCTGATCATTGGGCACAGGGGGTACAGAGCGGTTGGGATATCAAACGTTTACTGGGTACGGTTCCGGTAGAAGAAGATGGTTCTGCTATGTTTAAAATACCTGCCAATACGCCTATTTCACTTCAGCCGTTGGATAGTGAAGGACGTGCTATTCAGTGGATGCGTAGCTGGTTGACCGGTATGCCGGGTGAAACGGTTTCATGTATCGGTTGCCATGAGGATCAGAATCAGATTCCTATTCCTAAACGTGTGATAGCCTCACAGATTGCTCCTCATACCATAACGAAGCCTGAAGGTGGACAGCGTTCCTTTACTTTTGATCTGGAAGTACAGCCGGTACTTGACCGTGCCTGCGTAGCTTGCCACAATAGCGATAGTAAACTGGCCGACTTCACCGGAGGACGTATTGATAAGTTTACCGGATTTGGTGAAAGTTATCTGAATCTTCATCCGTTTGTGTACCGTCAGGGACCGGAAGCCGAAATAGAAGTACTGAATCCGTATGAATATCATGCTTCTGTAAGTCCGCTTATAAAGCTACTGAAGAAAGGACATCATGGTGTGGAACTGACAGATAAAGAATGGCAGACCTTGTACAACTGGATTGACTTCAATGCGCCTTATCATGGCAAGTTCAAAGCCAATGTATTTAAAGGGGTAGAGCAGATCAGCCGTCGTACGGAACTGACAGAGAAATATGCAGGTTCGGGTGTAGACTGGAAAGCCGAAATCCGTTCGTATGCCGACTATCTGAGCAAACAGGAAAAACCTGCTGCTGTGAAGCCTGAACGTAAGGAATATAAAGACAAAGAGGTGAAACTGAAAGGCTGGCCCTTTGATGCTGCTACTGCCAAGGCGATGTTGAGCAAAGAAACAGAAACGCAGAAGAGCATTGAACTTGCTCCTGGTATCCGGATGAACTTTGTACGAGTTCCGGCTGGTTCCTTCGTAATGGGTAGTAACCGCGGACATTCCGACTATTCTCCTGTAAGCAAACAGGTCGTGAAGAAAGCTTTCTGGATGGGTGAAATAGAGGTAAGCAATGAACAATTCCGTACCATCTTCCCTGAGCATAACAGCCGTTTTATTGGTCAACTTTGGAAAGACCACGTACACGAAGGTTATCCGGCTAATAATCCGGAACAACCGGCTATCCGTGTAAGCTGGCAAGAAGCTATGGACTTCTGTAAGAAGTTGAGTGAGAAGACCGGATTGAATGTAACCCTGCCTACAGAGGTACAGTGGGAGTGGGCTTGCCGGGCTGGTAGTGATGATGACTTCTGGTATGGTTCCCTGAATACGGACTTTGCCAAGTTTGAGAATCTGGCCGATGTACAATTGAATAAAGCGGCCGTGCGTGGTGTGAATCCACAACCGATGAATCCGAAGGATGGTTGGTATAAGTATTACACATACCAGCCGAAAGAGAACGGAGTGGATGATGGTAATATGCTGATGGTAAAAGGGGGGAGTTATCAGGCCAATCCATGGGGATTGTATGATATGCAGGGTAATGTAGCCGAATGGACCCGTTCAGACTATATGCCTTATCCGTATAATGAGAAAGCACAAGACGGTACCGGTACAGAAAAGGTAGCCCGCGGTGGATCATGGACGGAACATCCCAAAACTTGTACATCTTATTACCGGAAAGCTTATCTGCCCTGGCAGAAGGTTTATAATGTTGGCTTCCGTGTGATTATAGAAGACTAAGAGTTCATCACAAAGTAATGCAGAGTTTCACAGAGTTTATTATTATTGAGAATCATAAGTAGTACTCTGTGAAACTTTGTGTTATTGTGTGGTGAAATAAAATGAAGACCGAATGGATAAAATAGAACTTATTGCGGGTCCCTGTAGTGCTGAGACTCGCGAACAAATGATGAAGACTGCAACCCAACTACGGGCCGTAGGTATCCGGACATTGCGTGCAGGATTGTGGAAACCTCGTTCACATTACGGAACATTTGAAGGAGTGGGCGAGAAGGGACTGGCATGGATGGAAGAGATACAGCAAACTTTAGGTATGCGGGTGATGACTGAAGTGGCACTGCCCTCACATGTAGAAGCTGCCTTAAATGCCGGGTTGGATATGCTTTGGATTGGAGCTCGTACTACAGTGAATCCTTTTATGATGCATGAACTTGCCGAGGCATTACGTGGAACAGATATTCCAATATGGGTAAAGAATCCTGTCTCTCCCGATCTGGAACTATGGATAGGAGCTATCGAACGCCTGCAACACGCGGGGGTAAAGCGCATTGGTGCCATACATAGAGGCTTTTGCCTGGTAGACAATGCGCCTTATCGCAATTCTCCGTTGTGGGATCAGATAAAAGAACTCCGTAATCGCGTTCCTGGTATACCTGTTTATTGTGATCCCAGTCATATTGCAGGAAAACGTGAGTTGTTGCTTCAGATTTGTCAGGAGGCACTATCTCTGAAAGTGGACGGATTGTTTATTGAATCCCACTGTTGCCCGCAGGAAGCTTTGTCTGATGCTGCACAACAATTGCCCCCCGCGGCTTTGTCGGATATGTTACATACGCTGAATATAGATTGATCAGGATTGAAAAATGGTATGTTTTCTTGTCTCAAACCTAAGATTGGGATAATAGTGCAAGTCTATGGAATAATAATATAAACCCGAGTCAGGCTAATAGCCTATTTTTGCATTGGACAAAATAAATTATAAAATAACCATGAAAATCAAAACAGGACTGCTATCACTAATGATAGTATGCGGCGCATGTAGCCGAACTACCCAACCAGCGGATGTGTTAAAAGATAACTTCGATTTTGCTTCCGGGCAATTGAATTTCGCCTTTTCGGAAATAGACCAGGTGAAGTCTGCATTTACAGAAGAGCAAAAAGAGAAGATGTTAGTCAGCCCTCGTAATATTGAACCGGATGGTTCACTGCATCTCGTCGCTTCACGGGATTGGTGCAGCGGATTCTTTCCGGGAGAATTGTGGTATATGTATGAATATACCGGCAATGAGTATTGGCGACAGAAAGCTGAAGAGTTTACCGCACCTATTGAGCGTGAAAAGACCAATGGCCGTACCCATGATATGGGCTTTAAAGTATTTTGTAGTTTTGGTAACGGATACCGTTTGACGCATAATTCTGATTATAAAGGAATACTTATCGAATCGGCAGAAACGCTGATTACCCGGTATAAACCCAATGTGGGTTGTATCCGTTCATGGGATCACAATAAAGATAAATGGCAGTGTCCTGTTATTATAGATAATATGATGAATCTGGAGTTACTGTTCTGGGCTTACAAACAAACCAACCGGGAAGAATTTTATGACATCGCTGTAAACCATGCACGTACAACAATGAAGAATCATTTCCGCGACGATTATAGTTCGTATCATGTAATTGATTATGATACAATCAGCGGAGAGGTTCTGAAAAAGAACACACATCAGGGATATGCGCATGAATCAGCATGGTCACGTGGACAGGCGTGGGGATTATATGGTTATACTATGTGTTACCGTGAAACGAATCTTCCGGAATTTCTGGAACAGGCCAAACATATTGCCAACTATATCTTTACCAGTAAAACACTTCCTGAAGACTTGATTCCTTATTGGGATTTCAACGCTCCTAATATTCCTGACGAACCGAGAGATGTGTCGGCAGCAGCTGTTATAGCTTGTGCGCTGTATGAGCTTTCTATGTACGACAAGGACAATGCTGTGCAGTATAAAGAATGGGCCGATACAATTGTCAGTAATTTGAGTAAGAACTATCGTGCAGCGTTGAATGGTGATCGTGGTTTCCTTTTACTTCACAGTACGGGTTCTGCTCCTCATAAGTCTGAGATAGATGTTCCTATCGTCTATGCAGACTATTATTTCCTTGAGGCTTTACTCAGAAAATCAAAACTGGAAAAAGAAGGAAACGCTGTATTGTAAAAGCGGTGTAAATATGAAAAATACAATTGTTGGTTTATTAGTTAGTTTGATGCTGCTGAGCGGGAATCTTGGTGCAAAGGTTCCTGTGACGCAGTCACAAAAACTTCGTTTAACGGATAACTGGGAATTTCTTCGACAGGATGTTGGTAATATATGGGAACTTGTCAGACCCATGAAAGTCGGACAACCGGAAGGATCACCCATTTGGACAAAAGTAACTCTTCCACATTGCTTTAATGCAGAAGATGCAGTAGATCCGGATGTGAATTACTATCAGGGACCGGGCTGGTATAAAACACAACTCACGATAGACAATCCCTATAAAAACGGTCGTATCCTGCTCGAATTTGAAGGAGCAGGACAAAAGACAGATGTTTATATCTATATGACTAAAGTGGCTGGTCACACAGGTGGTTATGATAGTTGGAATGTGGATATAACAGATGCCGTAAACACATTCCTTTCCAGTAAAGAGGCTGAGCGTTTTGGAGGACGTGTCCCTTTGAGTATTCGTTGCGACAATACGCGTGATGCCGAAATGATACCTTCAGATCTTTCCGATTTTAATCTTTATGGAGGTATTTACCGTTATCTCAATCTGGTTTATCTTCCGGAGGTTTCTATAGCTTCGTTAAAGATAGAGCCGGTATTAGATCAGAAACTGAAGCAGGCAACCCTGAAAATAAATTCTTTCTTTTATAATCCTTCGGATGTGAGAAAAGCCACTGTTGAATGGCGCGTGAAAGACTCTCAAGGGAACGTGGTACTATCCGGCAGGCAGGATGAAGTCACTCCTCTCGGCGAATTCTGCCTTGCCGACGTCCCGTTAAAAAAGCCTCAGGTATGGGATGTGGATAACCCGCTGCTTTATACGTGTGAGGTTACTGTGCGTGCCAATGGACAGGCAGTTACTGCTTCCGAACGTTTTGGTTTCCGTACGTTTGAATTTATAGAAAAAGGTCCGTTCCATTTGAATGGGCATCGGTTGTTATTACGTGGTACACACCGGCATGAAGATCATGCGGGGGTAGCTGCTGCCATGACCGAAGATCAGATGCGACAAGAGATGCAGATGATGAAAGAGATGGGTGTTAACTTCATTCGTCTGGGACATTATCAGCAGTCAGAAATAATCCTTAACCTTTGTGACAGCCTGGGTATCCTGGTATGGGAGGAGATTCCCTGGTGCCGTGGAGGGGTAGGTGGAGAAAAGTACCGTTCACAAGCCAAACACATGTTGACAGACATGATAGAACAACACCGCAATCATCCTGCCGTGATCATTTGGGGACTCGGAAACGAGAATGACTGGCCGAATGATTTTGAAACATTTAACCAAGGAGAGATCCGCTCGTTGATGAGTGAGCTTCACACCCTTTCGCATCAGCTGGATGATAGTCGTAAGACAGCTATTCGCCGTTGCGCCTTCTGTAGTGATATTGTTGATGTTTATTCGCCTTCTATCTGGGCAGGCTGGTATCGGGGTAATTATACCGATTATCAGGAAATGTCTCTTGCTGAGATGGAAAAGGTGAAACATTTCCTGCACGTAGAGTGGGGAGGTGACAGCCATGCCGGACGCCATGCCGAGGTGGTGGCAGCCATTCGTAAAGCAGGTGAAAGCGATGCTGATGCAGCACTGAATGGTTCGGCACAAGTGCTTAAGAAGGGGGATTGGAGCGAAACATATATCGTAAAGCTGATTGATTGGCACCTGAAAGAACAGGAGAATATGCCTTGGTTGACAGGAGCAGCTTATTGGCCTTTCAAAGATTTCTCTACTCCGATACGTCCCGAAAATCCGGTACCGTATATGAATCAGAAAGGGGTTGTAGAGCGTGACTTTACGAAGAAAGAAAGTTACTATGTATTCCAGTCTTATTGGACAGAGAAGCCCATGATACATATATATGGGCACAGCTGGCCGGTGCGTTGGGGAAATGCGGGTGAGGAGAAAGAGATACTGGTTTATTCAAACTGCCCTTCAGTAGAACTTTTCGTCAATGGAGTGAGCCGGGGAATAAAGAAACGTAATAGTCAGGACTTTCCTGCTGCCGGACTACGTTGGAATGTACCTTTGAATGTCGGAAAGAATACGGTTAAGGCTGTTTCTACCGGTAAGGAAAGCATCACAGACGAAATATCTTTTGAGTATCAAACGGAGAAGTGGGGGGCAGAGGCTACCATACAACTTACTGCGACACCTTGTGGAGATAATATGTTTGAGGTATCAGCACAGTTATTGGATACCAATGGAGTTCGCTGCCTGGACTCCCGTATGTTCGTTTATTTTGAAATAGCAGGCGATGGTGAGTTGATACAAAATCAAGGTACTGCTATGGGATCGCGCAAAGTGCAGGCATGTAATGGACATGCAGGTATCCGCGTTCGCCAACCCAAAGGAAAATCCGTTGTTGCGGTGAAAGCCGAAGGTATTCCTACAGTAACGTTGTTAATTGAAAATTGAAAGTTGAAAGTTGAAAGTTGCTGCGCTGTCATGCTGCATAGTAACTTTCAACTCTATAAGACTTTCAATTAAACGACAACGCGCTGCATAGCAATTTTTAATTTTCAATTTTCAATTCAATGAGTAAATTTCAGAACCTAATTTGTGGAGGGGCCTTTATTGTCTTCTTTGTTACAGGGGCATTGGCACAAACCAAACTCCCGCCTGCCTGGCAATCCAGCCTGGTAAAGATAACCGATGCGGGAGAACTTACATATTATCCTGATAAAGAAGGAAATACAATCCCGGATTTCAGCCGTGTAGGTTATCATCACGGAGATAAGAGCATTCCGGCTTATCCGGCTACGATAATCGTTTCGCCGATAGCGAACGGAGATAGCCATAACGTTATCCAAAAGGCAATTGATAAAGTTTCGCAAATGAAGCCCGATAAGGATGGACACCGGGGGACGGTTTTACTCAAACGAGGTATTTATAAGATCTCTGAGAGTATTCTTATTACCGCCAGTGGTGTTGTATTAGAGGGAGAGGGAGAAAATGTGAATGAAACCCGTCTTTTGGCTACAGGGAAAAAGCGGTATTCGTTAATAAAAGTATCCGGTACGGGAAGAGCGAAAGAAGTGCCGGGTACACGGGCAAAGATTACAGATACATTCGTTCCTGTTGGTACCCATTCTTTCCGGGTTTCTTCGGGTAAAGGTTTTCGTCCGGGAGATCGCATTATGCTTTATCGCCCCGGTACTTCACAGTGGATACACGACCTTAAAATGGATCAAATTGTAGAACGTAAAGGTACCCGTCAATGGACTCCCGAAGAGTATAATCTTGCTTTTGAACGTGAGATAACCAAAGTAGAAGGCGACCGTATTTATATTGATAATCCTGTTGTAATGCAGATGGATGCCAAATATGGTGGCGGTGAGATTTATAAGTATACATTTGACGGACGTATCAGTGAAGTAGGAGTCAGCAATCTTTGTCTTGAGTCTGAGTTTGAAAACTATGAGGATAATCAGCATGGTTGGATAGGTGTGGAGTTTGATAAAGTAGAAAACTGCTGGGCACGCAATATTACTTGTCGTTACCTGGGGTATGCAGCTGTTAGTTGTGAGGCGATGGCTAAGAACGTAACGGTTTCTAACAGCCGTTGTCTTGAAGCAAAATCACTTATTACAGGTGGTTTCCGTTATGGTTTCAATAATTGGGGACAACAGAATCTTTTCATGAATTGCCAGAGTTCCGAAGGGCGTCATGACTATGTGACCGGGGCGCGTGTGTGCGGGCCGAATGTATTTTATAATTGTTCCGCTTCCCAGACATTTGCAGATATAGGTCCGCATCACCGTTGGGCAGTGGGTACTCTTTATGACAATATAATCACCGACGGAGAAATTAATGTTCAGGATCGGGGACAGATGGGAAGCGGACATGGTTGGGCCGGTGTTACACAAGTCTTATGGAACTGCCGGGTGCGCCGTGCTGCTATACAAAATCCTTGGGTTTCCGGAAACAATTATAGTATCGGAACGAAGGGAGAGAAGGTGCCCGGACATTTCAAAGACCGTCCCGAAGGCATTTGGGAAGGACAGAATGAGATTAATATTTTCCCTCGCTCTTTGTATGTGGCCCAGCTTATGGCAAGACAAAAAGGAGCAGACTTGCAGATATTGACTAAGTAAAAACTCACCACAGAGTATACAGAGGTTACAGAGTTTTATTACTTTTGTAATCGAATATGCAACCCCCTGGTGTCTTTGTGTACTCTGTGGTGAATTTGAACAAATTGTTCTGTTAACATCTTACTTTCGAACCTTATGAATAAACAAACTTTTCTATCTTTTATCATTCTGTGTGGGATTACTGTGACTCTTGGTGCCCAGACTACTGCTTATCGTTTGGAGAACCCCTTTCTGGTACGTACGCTTGAAGTAAACAACGGTGTCCTGGCTACTCAATCTATTTACAATAAACTTTCTGGTAAAACGCTGACGCCTCTCTCATGTGAAGAGTTTGCCTTGCGCATTTCTGAGGGTACCGACAAAGAAGGTACCGACCGTATCTTGACTGCTAAAGATTTTACAGTACTTTCTGTTTCCGACTACAATCTTACATCAAACAAGAAAGGCCGTGGTTACAGGTTTGTACTTAATAATAAAAAAGAAGAACTTTCGGTGACGGTCAGCTATGAATTGACGGATGATGATTCTTTTTGCCACAAGTACTTGCAGATTCGCTCTGGTAAGGATGTTACATTGGAACGCGTTGATGTGGAGTCTATCTCTTTCGCTGATGCCCGGCAAAACTATACTACAAAAGAAATTACGGCTCAGGGGAGTGCCCGTTGGAAACCGGGTCTGGGACAACCTCTTTATACAACAGAAACGGCTACCTATTGGGGAATCGAATTTCCTGCGGCAACCAATCTGGTAACGGATCAGAAAATGTCTTGTGGCTATCTTCGTGGCTTCGGACTTTCTAAAGACGAAGAGTATACCACCTATAAGAGCGTGGTTGGAGTGGCAGATGATCCGGCTTATCTTGATGATGCCTTTTACGCCTATATCGATAAAATAAGGAAGCGTCCGCTTCGCTTACAGATTCAGTACAACAGTTGGTTTGATTTTGGGAAGAGTGTTTCGGCCCGAACGTTTACAGCCAGTGTGCGTAAAGTGAATAGTGAACTGGTGCTTGAACGAGGGTGTACACCTTTGAATGCTTACGTCATAGATGATGGTTGGCAAAATGCCGATCCGGCGACTGCTGATTGGTCCGAAAAGGTATGGACGGTTAATTCAAAGTTTTCTCCCGATTTCTCCGAAAGTCGGCAAGCAGCGAAAGAAGCCAACTCTAAGCTTGGACTTTGGTTAAGTCCGGCTTCCATTTTGGGTGGATTGAAGATGGTTCCTAAAATGCGTGAATATGGGTATGAATCTCTCTCTTATGGTATGTCTATGACGGGAGCTGTATATATGCAGAAACTTGAAGACCGGGTTGTGGAGCTTGCTTCCGGGGGTGTCTCTTATTTTAAATTTGACGGGCTGTTCGGACACCTTAATATCCGTGATTTTGAGTTGCAGGGAAGAGGTACGGCTGCTATGCCACAACTTGGAGTTGAAGGCTTTTCTTCCAATGACGAGCGCTTGAATGATTCCCGGTATGACGAATTGAAACTTTATTACCTGACCGCCGGAACAGAACGTTTGATGAGGATTTTTAATCGTTTGGGAGAAGTGAATCCGGATATTTTTATTGCTATCACGAATGGAGCTTATCTTAGTCCCTGGTGGTTGCAGTACGTTGATGTGGTTTGGCTGATTAATGCCGGAGATGCTGCCAAAGGAAACAATCGTAACGGGGAACTGGTATATCGTGATAATGTATACCATCAGATATGGAAAGAAGAGAATACGAAGTTTCCGATGAATTCTGTTTTCAATCATGAACCTAAGAAAACAGGTCCGGATGAAACACCGGAGGCTTTCCGTGATTATTTGTATATGAATCTTAGCCGGGGCACTGGCTTTATTGAGCTGTATATCAAGACGGAAAAGTTGTCTTATTCCGATTGGGACATTCTGGCCGATGGTTTGAAATGGGCTCAGAAAGTATTCCCGCTTTTTCATAATGTCCGTATGCATGGTGGTTCGCCTCGCAACAATGAGGTGTACGGCTACAGTGCCTGGAATAAAACTCAGGGGTATCTCTCTTTTCACAACCCTTCGGAAAAGGAGCAAACTTATAGTGTGATGCTTGATCGTAATTTGGGATTATTACCCGCAACGGATATGATTTATCATGTCTCATCTCCTTTGGGAAGTGTGGGCAGTAGAGTGAAAGCCTCGTATCGTTATGGTGATATGCTATCGTTGACTTTGAAACCTGGCGAGATTGCTGTTCTTGATTTTACTAATCTTGCCTCCTGCTTTTCCGGTTTGGGAAATGAAGGTATATCTTCAGTTTGTGACTGACGGAATGAGAGGTTTAACAAAATGTATTTTCTATATCCTTTTTATAACGTTGTAGCAGAGCAGAACTCTGGTTTACAGAATTGAAGGCATTGTAGACGCGTTGTGAGAACGCATAAAGTTTGTACTTGGATTATTTCGGTGTTAGAATGAAATGCTTTCTTTTTTTGTAACTATCTTTATGATTGTAGATAGTTGATACTGGGTTTGTTCTGCTACTTTCTTTTTTGTCTCTTTTCGCTACTCTGATAAATCGTGTCCTACCGATAAAAACAAACTTTTCCGATAAGAAAATGTACATATCTTACCGGGAAAGTTTATTTATGTGAAGTTTATGCGATTCTTTTTGTAAAGTTTTCTCAAGTGGCTGTTTCAAACAGAAAGTCTTATTAGCCGATTTTTGATATTTCTATCCTTTTGCTCTTTAAAAGCGGTAATTGACTATCTTTCTTTTCTTTCTGCTTTTACTACTTACGTGTCTTTCCATACGGCAAACGTTCGTATACCCGAAAGTCACCCAAGTAGATCTGTTCGTCTTTGATACCGTTTTTAGGCCGGTCATCAGGACCTTCCATTCTACCTCCCAAACTACGGTAGATACCAAACTTATTGCGGATATTGGTTGCTCCGCTACGCCAGAGATCAACATCATCAAAAAATTGATTTATCAGTACTTTTCCGTCACTGATACGGGTAATCTTTATGCGAAAGGAACCGTGGTCTGTATAGTGCATTTCAGTCTCTACCTGTACCCATTCATCTTCAAACTCTTTGAGAGGGATATTGTCAATAAGGATTCCTTTGGAGCTTGCCCTTGTGTCACCTGTATGAATGACCTGTATCCGGCGGTTACTGCCGTCTGCATCGCAACGCGGTGTGATGGTGATAAGAGGTGCACCGTTATTACCTTCCTGTGCTTTGAGCTGGTGAATATGGCAGAATGAAGTCGAAGGACGGAATCCTTTCGGTATTTTGAATTTCCATTTTAGCTGTTGCCATTCATCCCGGTTACCATTTAGTTTTTGCCATGCGGGCGAGGTCTGGCTTTTCATTTCATTGCGTTGGCGGTCTTTCAGCGATCCGCGATCACCGTCGAGGAATTCTCCTGCATGGTTGGTAAATTTGAAAACATATTGTTTCAATACATTATCATATACCACTTCTGCATGTACTCCAGTATGATGGTCTTTGAGCGAAGAGTTGGGGTGCTCGCTGTAATCCCATCCCAACCGACGCATATATTGGTGAATGGCATTGTAATCTTTGCCAACAAGACTCTCGTCAGCTTGCATACTTCCCTGTAGAGTATATGCGATAGAATCCTTTTCCGGAACGGAACTTTTGAAAACATCTCCAGCATGGCATGGCAGGCAGGGAGCAAGATACATGCATGCTGCTACAAATGGGTAAATAAGTGATTGCTTCTTCATAATATTCTATTCATGTAAGATAAATTAATGATGCAAATATATCTCTTAATTCTTTCCGTTATCTCGGACTGATACGCTTCGGGATAATATTGATAACGATTGATACAATAGTTCAAGCCGTTTGAAGGATTATCCCTTACATTTGTCACAATAATACAAAATACTTATATTATGAAATACAAACAATTCTTTTTCCTTTTGGCAGGCGCTTGTCTGATGGTTTCCCCTTTACAGTCACAAGAGTATAATCTCACTAAATTTCCGAAAGGTTCTACTCCTCTCGAAGCTGGTAATCGGATCGCTAATAAGTTTATTGTCACCCCACATACCCGTTTCGGAAATCCGCGGGCAGAAAAAGCCCCTAATTATATAACGTATCCCGACGCTTGTGCGTGGCTGGGTGCTCTCTGGTTTGGCAAAATTACTAAAAACGAACCTTTACTTGACAAACTTAAAGATCGCTTTGAACCTCTATTCTCCACAGAGCAGAAGATGCTTCCCCGCATGAATCATGTAGATCATAATGTGGTGGGAGCTGTCCCCCTTGAAATCTATATCCAGAAAAAGGGCGATCAGCGTTATTATGATCTCGGTATGCGATATGCCGATACACAGTGGGAGGTTCCAGCCGATGCTACTCCCGAACAGAAAGCATATGCCGATAAAGGATATTCCTGGCAGACACGTATCTGGATTGATGACATGTTTATGATCACTACCATTCAGTCGCAGGCCTATCGTGCTACAGGTGACCGGAAGTATATTGACCGTGCTGCCCGTGAGATGGCGATGTACCTCAAAGAGATTCAGCGTCCCAACGGACTATTTTATCACTCTCCCGAAGCTCCTTTCTTTTGGGCACGTGGTAATGGCTGGATGGCTGCCGGTATGGCTCAGCTATTATCTATTCTTCCGAAAGATAATCCGGACCGTACTACTATAATGGAGGCTTATAAGAAGATGATGGATACACTCAGACAAAACCAGGACCCGGATGGCATGTGGCATCAGCTTATTGATGAACCGGCTTCCTACAAAGAAACTTCCGGTACGGCAATGTTTACCTATGCCATGATTGTGGGAGTGAAACATGGCTGGCTTGATAAGAAAGAATATGGCGTTGCTGCCCGTAAAGGCTGGCTTGCACTGGTGACCTATATCAACGAAGATGATGAAATAACCAATGTGTGTGAAGGGACAAATATAAAGAATGATAAGAATCATTACATGAACCGTAAGCAGATCACGGGCGATTTGCATGCACATGCTCCTTTGTTGTGGTGTGCAGTTGCATTGCTCGGGAAATGATTTTCAAAAGATTGTACAGCCTTTCTTTTGTTGACAGAGAAAGGCTTTGCTTTTTTCCTGTTATCTATTGCGTCGTAAGCAACATATTATATCTTTGCGTAGAAAATAATATTATGAATTACACATTACTATTCTAATGAAGAAACGATTATTGTTGTTTTTAGTTTGTTTTCTCACCTTGCCGACGCTAGTTGCCAAAGAGGCTGAGAATTTCTATTTTTCTAATCTGAACCTGAAGGATGGTCTTTCCCAAATCTCCGTTCTGAAGATTATGCAAGATTCCAAAGGATTCATCTGGTGTGCCACTCGTAATGGGCTGAATCGATATGACGGTAACCGTTTTGTGGCATATAAGCATAGCAATACCGATTCGCTCAGTTTGAGCGATAATCACATAACTACTTTGGCCGAAGATAAGTCCGGTAATCTATGGATCGGAACAAGTAAGGGGCTCAATCGCCTTGATTTGAAAACCAATAAGATAAAATCTTTCAATACCAAAGCTTATCCATTGCTTTACAACAGTTCCATTCGTGCTTTGCTGGTCGATTCCCGCAATCGTCTGTGGGTAGGTACGGCCGAAGGGATGTTCTTGTATATTAATGACATGGATATGTTTCAGGTGATTGAGCTGAACGGACAGATCAAGAAAGAACTGATAGCCGATATCTATGAAACTACTAAGGGACAAATGCTGATCGGTACAAAGAACAAAGGACTTTATGTCTGTGATATGAACATGAAACCATTGAAGCATTTCACTGCCAATAGTAAAGATAAACTGGGCATTCTGCCCAGCAATAATGTTGCTACCATTTTTGAAGATTCCAAAGGACAGATTTGGGGCGGAGCCACTTACAACGGATTGTTCAAGCTCGATATAGATCGCGAAACGATTGTTACTTATACCAAAGATAACAGTGCACTTTCCAACAATAGCATCCGTTGTATTGCCGAAGTGGAGGGTACACTACTTGTAGGTACGTTCGACGGACTTTATACAATTGATCTGCACAACAACTCCAAACTGTTGCACTCCGACGCCTCTTTGGAACAAGGCAACCTCAGCCATTTCTCTATCTATTCGCTTTTTGTGGACAGAAGCAATATTGTATGGGTAGGCACTTATGCCGGGGGTATCAATTATAGTAGTAAGTACAACAATCGCTTTGTTTTTCATGATCCTACAACTGTCTTTGATGCCATGTTCGGCATTTATGGTATGATGGTTTGTATGCCTACTGGTTGTCTGTATATGGCAACAGAAGGGCGGGGGATACTCGATTATAATCTGCCTACGCGCAGGTATCAGTATTATCCTATCAAAGATTCCGTTCAGTTACAGCATAGCCAGAATATTGTAAAAGGGCTGATGTTAGAAGGTGATATCCTGTGGTGCGGAACCAATCGCGGTGGTATTTATCAGTTTAATATCCGTACAAAGAAATACTCGCTTTATTATCAGTTTAAGGAAGCCATGTCTATTTATTCCATACTGAGAGCATCGAATGGTGATCTCTGGTTGGGAGCTGCCAGTCCGGATGTGGGATTGATTAAACTTGGAAAAGACAAGAGTGTACAGAATAGTTTTAAGTTGGCCAATGATACTCTTCCTCCGCAAAGAGTGAGGAGTGTGCGTTGCATGATGGAGTTGAGACCCGGAGTATTGCTTGTAGGAACCCGTAATGACGGGTTGGTGAAATACGATGAGTGGAGACATGAGATGACTTATTACAGTATGGATGAAGAGTCTGAAAACCAGCGTCTGCAGAATAACTACATTACCAGTATTGTCCGTGATGCTTCCGGAAATATATGGATTGGCATGTTCGGAGGGGGGCTTGCCCTTTATGACGAAGAAAAAGGGATTATCAGCACCGTTACACAGGAATCGGGATTGGCTGAGAATGATGTTTGTGCCATTGTTCCCGATGAAAAGCACAATCTCTGGATCAGTACCAGCAACGGTATTTCACGCTATAATATCAAGACGAAAGAGTGCGCTAACTATAATATCTTCAATGGAGTTGCCATACAGGAGTTTACCCCTCATAGTGGTGCTATGCTTCCCAACGGAGATATTTGTTTTAGTGGAAACAATGGTTTTGTAACCTTTACCCCCGATGAATTGCAGCAGAACTCTTACATTCCGCCACTTGTTCTTACCGGATTGGTGGTTAATAATGAAGAGGTGGAACCTGGAGCAAGTACTATACTTACCTCTATTCTCGATGATACCGAAGAAATCAGGTTGAAATACAATCAGAATAATATATCCATTAGTTACTGTGCACTCAATTACATTTTTCCGGAACAGAATCAATATGCTATTTTCCTTGAAGGTCATGATAAGGAATGGAATTATATCGGCAATCGTAAAGAAGCCTATTATACCAATCTGAGCCCGGGAACCTATACCTTTGAAGTGAAAGGAGCCAATAATGACGGGATATGGAATGAGCAGGTAAAGAAACTTCGTATCATCATCACTCCTCCCTTGTGGAAGACCTGGTATGCGTATCTGTTCTATGTCGTTGTCTTTTTGTCTATGCTTACAATTATCATGTATTACATCCTCAATAAGCAGAAACTGGAACGGGAACTGGTGTTCAAGCAGAAAGAGAAGTTTCAGCTTGAAGAGTTTCATCAGACCAAGCTACGCCTGTTTACCAACTTCTCTCACGAGTTACGAACTCCGTTGACGCTGGTTATCGCACCTTTGCAGGAACTCATGCAGATGGCGGATTTCAGTGCAGGCGTGAAGAATAAGCTCAGTCTGATATTTAGTAATGCACAACGGCTGTTGCTGTTAGTCAATCAGCTTATGGATCTTCGGAAGAACCAGGATGGAAAGATGCAGCTTCGGCTCACTAAGAGCAATATCCGCTCTTTTATGCTGGAGATTTGCTGTGCTTTCAATCAGATAGCTATGAATAAGAACATCAACTTTGTGTTCGAGAGGAATAAAGAGCGCCTGAGTGTATGGTTTGATAAATCTCTGTTTGAGAAGGTTGTTTTCAATTTGCTTTCCAATGCCTTTAAGTTTACGAATAGCGGAGGAGAGGTTTCACTCGATCTGAGAGCAATCTCCTATAGCGAACTGCCATCCCGGCAGCAAGAAAAGTTGGGAGAGCTTCCTGCCGATACGAACATGATACGCCTGTTGGTGACAGATACAGGTAAAGGAATTCCTACGGATGAGATTAAGAACATATTCACTCCTTTCTATCAGGTAGGGGTGAGTCAGGAAAATAATGTGGGTACAGGCATTGGGCTTAGTCTGACCCAATCTATTGTCAACCTGCATCATGGTATCATTGAGGTAGCCTCCAATGAACCTCACGGAACTATATTCGAAGTAATCATTCCGGTTAGTAAAGGGGTGTACGATGAGTCTTGTTTTGCGGCGGAGGAAGAAGAGCGTATTGTGGAAGATGTAATTCCGCCTACAGCGAAACTTCCTCTTATGAATGCCGAAAAGAAATGGACTGTTCTGCTGGCGGAAGACAACAATGAAGTACGTAATTATGTAAAGGAGTGTCTCGAACCTTATTATTATGTGCTCGAGGCAGACAATGGCGAAGATGCCTTTAATATCTGCGTAGAGAAATATCCCGATCTCATTCTTAGCGATATTATGATGCCTCGTATGGACGGTCTTGAACTTTGTGCACTGGTGAAGAAAGACCTGCGTGTAGGCCATATACCGGTTGTGCTGATGACTGCCAAATCGATGGTTGTACATATAAAAGAAGGCTTCTCCGTAGGTGCCGATGATTATATTGTCAAACCATTTAACATGGATGTTTTGCTCTGTCGCATCAATAACCTGCTTGAAGCGCGTGAGAAACTAAAGAAACTCTATGGTAAAAAATTCTCTCCCGAAGCATTGGGCATCGAGATCGTTTCTACCGATGATCGTTTCACACAAAAGTTCTTTGAGATTATAGAGAAAAACATTGCCAATCCTAATCTGAATATAGACCTGCTGAGCAAAGAGATTGGGTTAAGCCGTGCCAATCTGTATAGAAAACTAAAGGCCATAACAGAGCTGTCTCCAACCGAATTGATCCGAAACAAACGATTGGAAGTTGCCGCTAAACTATTGGTGGAGTCAGACTATACCGTGTCGGAGATTTCCGTACTTACCGGTTTTAATAGTCATGCCTATTTTTCAAACAGCTTCAAGCTTGTGTATGGGTATTCACCTTCGGAATTTGTGATGAAACATCGTGAAGGTGGTAAGATATCACTAAATGACGATCTGAATCCGGAATAAGCTTGTTATTACAGGCGTGTTGATTGATTATTTCAAGCAAATGATACAATATTTATAATACGAGTGTGTGAATTCTCATAGCTTTGTCAAAAACACACAAGCTATGAGAAACACACTTTTTTTTATCTCCTTTTGGGCAATACTATTTTTTGCTTTGGTAGCATGCCACTCTCATTTCTCACCTCCTTCCGCTTCTTTACTGGAGCAAGCATTAAAGAAAAGTGGTAATAATCGTTCTGAATTAGAAAAGGTATTGGCGTATTATTCACAGAAAGATACCGATAGCTTAAAATTACGGGCCGCTGTCTTCCTTATTGAAAACATGCCCGGGCATTATTCTTATTATGGTGCATCGTTAGATGAATATCGTGATAGTGTAAACCGTTCGGCTGCTATGTGTAGGCTTCCCTGGCATATCCGGCAGATTTTTCATCTCTATCCTTATCAGTCCATTCATAAAGTGAGTGGTGCACGCCGTATAGAAGACGTGGAGTGTATCACCGCCTCTTATCTTATACACAACATAGATTGTGCTTTTGAAGCCTGGCAATATCCTTGGGCACATCATCTTGATTTTGATGATTTTTGTGAATATCTGCTTCCTTATCGTGTAGGCAACGAACCCATTACTAATTGGCGTGATTCTCTGAAAGGTATGTATGGCGATATGCCCGGACGTTTTGCAGGGATAGATGAGATTAATGAGTCTCCCTATCAGGCATGTCTGTATGTCAATAGTAAAATGATAGAAGAGATGGGGTTTGCCCGGAAAGATTCCGTTCGTTTTTCTCATCCATTGATCGGAGAGAAAGATATTTTCTCTTTAGGCTGTCCGGAATTTGTTCCTGTTACTGTATTAGTGATGCGTTCTTTAGGTATTCCCGTTTCAATGGAGTCTATTGAACAGTGGTCCTCCCGTGGGGGAAAGCACTGTTGGAATGCTGTGTACCATTTCACAGGTTTACATTATCCTTTCACCGGATTTGAATCACGTCCTCGTGGTCTGAATCAGGATTATAAGATGAATAAAGTGTATCGTCATACTTATCAACGTAATGCACGGGCGTTGATAGATCATACCGGTGACGAATCTATCCCCATCTTCTTTGAAAACCGCTTTTTACAGGATGTCACTTCCGAGTATATGACTTGCCATGATATAACTGTCTCTCTGGATTATGAACCGGATGATAATCAGGAATATGCCTATCTTTGTGTATTCAACAACTCACATTGGATACCGGTACATTACGGTAAGCGGGATGGACTTAAAGTAACATTTACAGATGTTGGTCCCGAAACCATGTTTATAGCAGGGTATTTTCAAGATGACGAATTACAACCTGCTTCTCTTCCTTTTCATGTTCGTTTGGATGGTACTATTCAATCTATTTCTCCTTCCAAGACAGAACGAACATCATTAACTCTACATCGGAAATACCCTCTTTTTCACCGTTTTGCCAATTACAGCCGTCATATCATAGGGGCTACCATAGAATCATCAGATTATAAGGATTTTTGGAAAGTAGATACATTATGTACCATTACCCACGATGCCAATACACAGTATGATTCTGTATATGCTTCGGGTGTTTCCATACCTCGCCGTTATCTACGTATCAAGCACAATGGAAATGCTAAAATGGAACTGTCAGAATTAGAGGTATATGGAGCAGATACAACCACCTGTCTATATGGAAAACTCTTTTTTCTTCCTGCGGATGCTCATTTGTTGCCTCAGGCGTATGATCTTTATAATAAGTCAATTAATGACTATATCGCTATTTCAGACTGGATCGGTATTGATTTGGGGAAGAATACTCATGTGACCAAGGTAAAATATCTCCCCCGTACAGATAGTAATCACGTGATGGCAGGTGATATCTACGAGCTGTTTTATTACAATGATCATACGTTTCAATCATTAGGCGAACAGAAAGCAATGTATCCCTTCCTGAATTTTCATAACATCCCTTCTAATGGATTATACCTTTTGATTGATAAAAGTCGTGGTAAGGAACATCGGATATTTACGATGGAGGAAGGCAGAGTGCGTTTCTGGTAAGAGTAAAATAAAAAAACATCTGCAGATGTATATTAATGATAGTATTAACTGAAAAAGAAAGAATTATGAAGAAAAAAATCTTAATCGCATTGTCTTTGATAGCACTCATTGTGGGCTATTCTTGTCAGGAAGATTTGGGGGTGGCTCCTATAGAGCAGGATGTCGGAACAGTGGGGTTGTCTGTTGGTAAACTAAATGCCGAATCTGCCAGGTTTCTTTTTGACAAAATGAACGGTATTGTCGAACTACCTTCTTGGCAACGAGAAGAAGACTGTAATGACCCAAACTGCCAGACGAAGCATACAAATGGTTTGTCTGGTAAGGATTCTGTTTTATGTGAACATGATAGTTGTACTCACCACGGACATGAATATACACATAACTACAACATAGACAAGCAAATGCTACATAAAGCTCGTTCAACTCTGCCAGAACTGAAAAAAAGTAATATTCGCATGGAGTGGGATAATGTCCGAGAGTGGTCGGATACAACGTTTAACTATGTTGAAGTCCCATTGAATACGGGCGGTAAACTGTATGCATTAAAGAAGTGGCAAAAAAAAGATGAAAAGATGCAGAACGAACGTAGTAAAGTGGAATGTATGCTGGTTTTTCAACAGAAGCGAGATTCCTCTCGTGTTGAATGTTATATGATTACTTTAATAGGTACCAAGGAATATTTGAAGAAAGGCAAGAATGAAGTAAAAGAATTGCGGCATAGGCCTTATAATAGTAAGTTTACAGGTTTTGTTTATAAGTCCACTCTCAATGGCCATATTCGTCAAGGTTGGTATTATACAGACGGAAAAATTACACATAAAGTTTTTAGCAGACAAGCTTTGAAGAATAGAGTAATACCGGAAAATGCAATTTATTATAAAATGGATATGATAGATTTGTCAGTCAATGCTTCCACTTATTCTGCAGACTGGGAATATTATCAATGTCCGTTTTGTAATGAGTGGCACAATATAGATGATTACTATGATTGTGATGTAGTGATTGAATATTGCTCCAATTGTAATCAGCCTGTAGATGATTGTGATTGTTGTTATTATTGTGGGCAAAGCCCGTGTCAATGTTGTTATAGATGTTGGGAGTATCCGTGTATATGTTATAAGTTATGTTCAAACTGTGGATTATATCCATGCGAGTGTTGCAGCATTTGTCATAGTTATCCTTGTACTTGTGAAGATTCGGAAACAAATTGTCCGGGTCCTAAATGTCCTGTATGTGCAGGGCTTATAAATGATAATAATTCATCAACAAGAGCAGCGAGTCCTTGTCTTGTTTGTTCAAGCAAAGAATGTCCGATTTGCCAGAAAAGACATTGTAAGGAGATTCATACATTATGTGATTTAATTTCTAATGCTCAAGCATTGAAAAATACAGCTTCTGCAATTTATAATGCTATGCGATCTGTAGTGGCGGATGACCCGAGATATTATTCATATGCTGATTTTGAAAATGCTTTGAGTACAAATGGAATGTATGAGAATGCAATAAGTTTATCATATTATCCGGATGAAGACGTATATAGATTAGCTGATTTAAAAAGAGGGACAAGTACCACCAGTGTAGAGGTTGTAACCAGCTTTACTACTGTATCAACAATTCATAGCCATCCCAATAAGACTCCACCATCGGGAGTTGATCTGTTGGATCTTGCCGGATGGTATACGGATTATTCTATTTGCGAATCATCCTATATCTACACAGAAGATGGAATTTATATGCTTTATGTTGAGGATGGAGACAAGGTTAAGTCTTTCTATGCCGAACATGCCGGTAGTGCATCCGCGCCAGGGGCTTCTGTCCTTGATATGTTTAAGTCGGGAACTGAATTATCTAAAATCTGGATTAAAGCATATGGAACTGATTTTAGAGACTTTAGTAATGGTTATGAAAGGCATATGATGGCACTTGCGGAGTTGTTACGTCAAACAGACTCCGGCATTCGGATACTCAAAAAAGAGAAGATGTTAATAAATTTTGATGTGTATTCTACTATTGTTAGAAATGAAAAAATTGTTCCAATAAATTGCAAATAATATTATGAAAAAATTATTTTTAGTCTTGTTTTTTACTACATCTTTAGTAGTAGAATCTTTTTCCCAATCTGGTTATGTTTCTTTAAAAGAGTGTAACAATGATACTTTGAAGTACATGGAGGTGAATTTTATCACCCATAAAGATCGGTATATTAATCAGCCTTTCTCAAAGTTTACAGATGAATTTGAGCTTGACATTTATTTGCAAAGCCCCTTTAATGGTCGCCTCCCTGATAAATCTAAATATTGGGGGGCAAGCATGACTTATGTTATGGAAGATTATTACTACTGGAGGGACAAACGTCCTCTTTATTTTATTTATGTAGAATTTGAAAGACCTTATTTGAAAAATGGGGAAGATATTCATTATTCTGTCAGGAAGTCAATACCTAATCTTTATCGTTCCCTATTTAAAGATCAAGTGATAAAAGATTTGGAAATTCGTTTGGTAGAAAACGATCCTCGTAGTTGGAAAGAAGTAGATCGTTATTAGGTCTGTTTTTTATCTGAAGCGCATTTAAAAGCGCTTCAGATATTCTTTCATTATCTTGTTATAAACGAAAGGTTTTGATGTATCAGCCAATTATATAAGGAGGTATTATCTTGTTTTGATGGCTAATTTAGATTTGTTAAAATGAAAAAGATATTTATATTAACTGTTGCTATTGTGTTAAGCCTATTTATGCTTATTTCCCGGAATGAGCATATAGGAATTAATCTTTCTCTGAATTCTGATGTATGTACTTTTCCTATGGAAACCAAACAAACCTGTTATTTAAACCTTGGTTTTTCTTCGGATATGAATTGTTTGAATGGATTGGCTGTCAATGTGTTGGGTAGTATGGTGTATGAGGCAAAAGGAGTAGCTGTTTCCGGGTTATACATTTTAAATCATACCGCGCATGATTATGATGGTTTGTTTCTTTCCGGAGGAATAAATTTCACGGCAGGTGTATTGCATGGGATACAGATAGCTGGGATCATGAATAGTCTTGGAGAAGTTTATGGAACACAAGTATCGGGAATGTTCAATTTGGCTGAAACATTGCGTGGAATACAGTTTTCCGGTTTGATTAATTCTGCAGGTGACGGAGCTGGTGGAATGATAGCACCGGTCAATGTTACTTCGGGAGAGTTTAAAGGAATACAGATCGGCTTATTTAACTACTCAGAAACGTATACATTTCAGATTGGTTTGATTAACATTAATCGGTTCACTTTAGGTTGTTGGGAATGGTTGTCGAATTTACTCACTTCAATTACTTTTTCGTAAGTTATAAAAACTATTTCTATTATTTTATTATTAAACGATGTATATGAGAAAAGTTTTGATATTACTCTTATTATTGAGTGCTGCGGTAGGATTGTTCTCTCAGAATAGATGTTTCGGTGTTAATTTGTCTTTAGGTTCTAAGGTTTGTACGCAGCCAATGAGATCCTTGGATTTGGAGAATATACGACGCGATTCCATTAAGTCTATAAAAGGGCAAACTACTTATTTGAATATTGGCGTGAATTCTAAAGCTGATAAACTATATGGATTAGCTTTTAATTTATTAACTCTACGTGCTGATTGTATCAAAGGAATTGCTATTGCTGGTTTTGGGAACATTAACCATTATTCTGGTGAATATAATGGCATTTGTTTAGGGGGAATTATGAACATGTCTCCTGATGGTACTAAAGGGCTACAAGTGGCTGGATTAATCAATAGCTCTGATAATATATTCGGGATACAAGTTAGTGGATTAATCGGTATAACCGATGTTTTGCGAGGAGTACAGATTGCCCCACTTAATTTTTGTGGCGACTGTAAAGGTGTACAAATAGGAATTGTAAACTATTGTTTATCGGAAGAAAAGTCCAATATTTTCCAGTTGGGTCTAATTAACCTCAATCGCTCCACAAAGATACAAGCGATAATCTTTGGTGGGAATAGTTCACTAATGAATGTGGGCATTCGTTTTCGAGGAATGTTATTTTATAATATGGTTGGCGTAGGTGCTTATTCTTTCCATTTGAATAATAAGTTCTCATGGAATTTATCCTATCGTAGCGGTCTTTGGCTACCAATTACCAAATTCTTAGACATAAGTGGTGATGTAGGGTATCAACATTTGATGACCGAGAAGAATCGTAATGAATCCCTTCCGGGAAGTTTATATGCTTTGCAGGCACGTTTAAATTTGGAGTGTAAAATTAGGAGCAAACTGTCTTTGTTCTTATCCGGTGGGTATGAGGTACTCCGTCATTATGGTAGAAACAAAACCCATTCCCATCAACCGATTATAGAAGGAGGCATTATCTTGTTTTGATGATTAATTTAAATTTGTTTCGATGATGAATAATTATTTACGAGAAATTATCAATTGTATGAATTACAATACCGTTTTATCACAAGTGTTTTTCTTCTTGTTGTTAGGATTTCATGCTCATGTAAGAGAAGTTTCAAAAGTTTCTCACTTATATTTCTATCCTGGATTCTCTTTTATTTTTTTTGCAATAAACCTATCGTTTTTTGTATGCTTTAGAGACTCAACCTGGAAGCTATGGTATATTTGGCGTATTTTTTGGATTATTCTGTGGAGCACATTAATGCTATGTCCTTCTGTTGAAGAATATGTAATATGCTATTTTGATAATTAATCGTTTTATTTTTAACTACAGAAAATGGTTATCAAATTTGTAGATATAAAGTGGCTACTGGCAGGCATTATTTTTTTGCTTTTACCTTTTTTTACCTCTTTCAGACACCTGATAGAAGAAAATCATTATATAATGTTATTGGGGGGCTGCTTCATTCTATTGTGTGCAACTTTGAGCATAAACCGATCCGAGTGGATATCGTTGAGCATGACAGATATACTTGTCTTACTATTTGGAGGATGGATACTTATGACTACTTTTCTTTGGAATGAACGAAGAGTTTCGGATGAAAATATTGTTTTGTGGATTGTTGCCGGTGTTTTTTATATCAGTGGACGTATTTACGGACCATCTTCGCAACGTATATGGATATATGTAGTAATTGCTTTGGGTGTTTTTATACAATCTATATATGGTTGGTTGCAATATATAGAATGGCTGCCTTCCAATCATCTTTATTTTTCAGTAACAGGTGGTTTCTTTAATCCTGCACATTTAGGGGCATATACCGGGCTTGCAATATGGGCTTTTTTCTTTTTAATGAAGGCTGTTTATAACCAAAAACGATGGTCATTATTTGGAGGTTTGCTTTTAGCTGCATTACCTGTTACAATGTTATTTATAATTATACAATCTCGTGCATCCTGGGTGGCTTTATTTCTGTCTTTTATAGGTTTCTATTATTTCTGCAAAAGAAGGAAAATACGTTTTCAATTTTTTTTATGCTCCTTGTTGGTCATTACGTTGTTAGCTGTTCCTCTTTATAATTTGAAGCAAGATTCGGCAGACGGTCGTCTTTTTATTTGGAGGGTTAGTAGTGAATTGATAAATGAAGCTCCATTAACAGGAAAAGGAGCCGATTCTTTTCCTGCCGGATATATGTTGGCGCAAGCTTCTTATTTTAAGGAAAACCCAAATTCAGAACATACGAATCGTGCTACATCCAACATTCATGCTTTTAATGAGCCTTTGCGTATCTGTTGTGAATATGGTATCATCGGACTGTTAATTTTTCTTGTACTTTTTGTTACTCTGTTTACTTCCCGGTCTGACTGTTATATTCGTGCTATACTTTTGTATTTATGTATTTTTTCCTGTTTTTCTTATGTAGGGGAAGTTTCTTCTTTATTGATAATGGTTGCATTTCTTTGGGGAGTTGCATCCGGAAGTGGAAAGAAGAAAATAAAAGGTTGTGCATGTAGATACAGGAATTTTCTTCGAACCGGTATGATTTCCTTTGCATGTTTGATGGCTGTCTGGGCATGTTGGCGGTATCAGAGGGTTCTGTCCGGATATGTTTTTGCCAAACAATATAATAGAAGTTATATTTTAAATAATGCCCATTATTTATATAAGAATGGGCAATACACAGAGGCCTTACCCTTTTTACAACGGGGGGCTGAATTGCTGCCAAGTCCCGATCTTTATATCGATTTAGGAAATTGCCTTATGTATCTGGAAAGATATACGGAAGCGGAAAAAGTGATATCAACGGCTATATACATGGTTCCGGGACATATACTTCCACATTATTATCTTTTTCGGTTTTATGTAGAAACCGGGAATGATGAAAAAGCAAAAGAGCTGGGTGACAAGATTCTTATAGGTGAATATAAGTTGGAAGGGTCTGTTGCAATGGAAGTAAAACACTATGTGCGAAAATATCTGGGAAAGTAGAGAGTTTCAATGTGAATTTATAAATATCTAAAGAAATAATTGTATTTGTTTAATGCTGGATTCTCTTACTTATAAAAGTACGTATTTAAATGTGTGTTAATTACCTATTTAAGACATACTTAAAATGCATAGTTTGTACTAATAAAGTACGTACTTTTATAATGTAAATATACAAAAGGTTAAAAGTGTGATTTTTATAGTCTTATCAGAGTTTGTTTTTGTAATATGTTTTTGTTGCACGGAAGTAGCAAGATACTTTCTGTACGTCTCTCCCGGGATTAATTAATTCGATATTGTTTGAGACCAGACGAGTATTGGGTTGAAGAAATAGTTGTCGATAAGTGTTTGATAATCAGTGTTTATAAAAGTGTACAATCTTATCATACAAGAATGTACATTTTGGTATAGCAAGAATGTACACTTTTGCTATACAAGAATGTATACTTTTGTTTGATAGAGAATCGATACTGATATTTTACCTATAGTATAAACGGATTTTTCTATTACAGAATGAATCAGAGAATTTTCTTCTGCGTATATTGTTTGTAAATTATTGTGCTTAAATGTCCTGCAAATATCCAAACTTACTTCTTTTTGCTTTTTATTTTCCTTTGAGATAGAATTTATAATCATTGATACAAGTCTGAAAGTCCGATAAGGACAAAGCATCTATCTTAGCGCTAACTTTAAAAGAAACACGAATGAAAAGCTTTTTAATTACCATTTTAGTATCTCTTGCCTTTATGCAGGCAACGGCACAAGTTCCAGGGAATGTGCCTTCTTCCTGGGCCAAAGAAATAGCTCATACAGTAATGACGCGTTATCCTTCGGCACTGACTATTCCTTTCAAACCGTGGTGCTACCCGCAAGGCTATTTCCTTATGGGACTGGATAAGTTGTGGCGCTCTACCGGAGACAGAAAGTATTATGATTACATAATGAACTGGGCCAATGAAGTAGTGCGTCCGGATGGAAGCCTCGTTTATTTCAAAGGACGAAGTATGGACGATATGATGGCTGGTTCTGTTGTTGTCTGGGCTTATCAACAAACAAAAGAAGAGAAGTTCAGGAAGGCTGCCGATATAATTCGGAAGAGTTATGACGACTATCCGAGAACCTCTGACGGAGTGTTTTGGCACGGACGGGGGACCGTTGGGCAGATATGGGTGGATGGTGTTTTTATGGGACAGATGTTCCTTACAAAATACGGACACTACATTGGCGATACGGATTATTGCTTCGATGAAGCTTCCCGTCAGTTAATAGGGATGTATACGCATCTGAAAAAAGGAGATTCCGGTTTGCTTTATCATGGCTGGGATGAAGATAAAGATGCCCGGTGGGCAGATCCGGTGACGGGTATGGCGCCGGAAGTATGGAGCGAAGGACTTGGCTGGTATGCATTAATAATGGTAGAGACATTGGAGATATTCCCAAAAACTCATTCACAATATAAGAAGTTGGTTTCTATCACACAAGAGTTAATGCAGGGGTTAAAGAACTGCCAGGATCCGGTCACCGGACTATGGTATCAGGTGGTAGATAAAGGTGACCAACCCGGTAATTGGCAGGAAACTTCCGGCAGCGGGATGTTTGTGTATGCTTTACAACGTGCTATAGAATTGGGTATTATTCCTGCCGGAGAATACAAAAATTGTGTGGGAAAAGGATATATGGGATTGCTTTCTAAAGCAAAAATAAGTTCTGTAGACGGATTGATTGATTTGCAGGATGCCAACAATGGATTGGGCATTCAAAAAGACTATCAGACTTATGTGACCCGTCCGAAGAAAATGAATGGGCAGGAAGTGATTTCCTCTTTCCTCTGGGCAACCTGGATTGTAGAGAACAGTAATCAATATCCATATCTGGAATATTGCAAAACATTCGCTTGTACGGATTATTCGCAAGGGAAGGTTTTTATCTTTGAGAACGGGAGAATTGTCTGGGAACACGATGCACCGCTTTCCAATGATTTGTGGATGCTGGAGAATGGAAATATACTTTTCACTACAGGACAGGGAGTGCTTGAAGTGAACCGAAATAAAGATACTGTCTTTCATTATACATCTAAAAGTCATATCTTTGCCTGCCAGAGATTGAAGAACGGAGATACATTTATAGGTGAATGTAATTCCGGTCGTTTGCTGGAGGTGAATCCGAAAGGAGAAGTTGTAAAGGAAGTATGTATTCTGCCTCCAGGTGTAACGGATGGTAAGAAGTCGTTTATCCGTAATGCCCGCAGGTTGGACAACGGACATTACCTGGTGGCACATTATGGTGGTAAACGGGTAGTGGAGTATGATGAGAATGGCAAATCGTGCTGGGAAGTAGAAGTTTCCGGTGGAGCACATTCTGTTATCCGGTTGGACAATGGCAATACACTTGTTGCGGTGGCAGATGCGGACAAGGATCCCCGCATTATGGAGTTTGATAAAGCAGGGATAGTGGTCTGGGAATTGTCGAACAGAGATCTGAAAGGAAGTCCGTTGAAATTTCTCAGTGGTATGCAATACTTGCCGGGAGTGGGATTGCTGTTTACCAACTGGCAGGGACATGGAGTGAAGGATAAAGCCCCTCATATGTTTCTTGTAGACAGACAAAAAAATATTCTTTGCACATTTGGACTACACGACTCTATACAAACGTTTTCTTCGGTGTATATTCCCGGTAAAGGGTGTTTTCATTGACGAATGGAATAATAGTTTAAGCTTATGGGATAATTCTAAAAGCTGAAAAGAAACTAAACTTTTATTTTTGCGCAGTGCAAAGAGATCCTTTATTATACACCTTATAACAAATTGAGTAATTTATGAAATGCTTTTATTATTTGCTTTTAACTTGTTTTCTGTTCTCATGTGCTGCGTCGGGCCCCGACCCGGTAGTGAAAGCTTTAAGACAGGAGATATTGAAGCGTGCAGAACAGAGTCTGAGTGAGAAACCAGTAACAGTGACTTCCTTTATTGCTGAGCGTAGTATGGGTGGATCGCATGATTTCTTTTCAGAAGGAGATTATTGGTGGCCCGATTCATTGAATCCTGACGGGCCGTATGTACGTCGTGACGGAGAAACTAATCCGGATAACTTTGTAGCCCATCGGCATGCGATGGTGCGTTTTAGTGTGATTACCGGTAATTTAACTTCTGCCTATCTTATTACGCAGGATAAGAAATATGCCGATGCAGCCATTCAGCATATACGTGCCTGGTTTGTGAACAAAGAGACGCGGATGAATCCGAACCTGTTGTATGCACAGGCTATAAAAGGGATTGCTACCGGACGTGGAATCGGGATTATTGATACGGTTCATCTTATCGAAGTAGCCCAATCACTTTTACGTCTTCAGCAGGCAGGGGTACTTCCTGCTGAAGATGCAAAGGCTACCAAAGAATGGTTTACATCTTATCTGAACTGGATGGTAACGCATCCGTATGGCATGGATGAGATGAAGGCGAAGAACAATCATGGTACTTGCTGGGTGATGCAGGCAGCAATGTTTGCTAAATATACCGGAGATGAGAAGATGATGAAGTTCTGTTCGGACCGATACAAAGAGGTATTGCTTCCCGGACAAATGGCGGAGGACGGTAGTTTTCCGTTAGAACAGGAACGTACCAAACCGTATGCCTATTCGCTTTTCAATCTTGATGCTATGACTATGATATGCCAGATCTTATCTACAAATGATGATAATCTCTGGGAATATACAACAGCGGACGGACGAAATATTATTCTGGGTATTTCTTATCTTTATCCTTTCGTAGTGGATAAGAGTAAATGGACATTGGCACCGGATGTGATGTGTTGGGAGGAGTGGCCTGTTGCACACCCGTTTCTGCTTTTTGGTTCTGCGCAGTTGAAAGATGAAGCAATGTTTGATACCTGGCTTAAATTGGAACACTTTCCGACAAATAATGAGGTGGTACGCAATTTGCCTATACGTAATCCTATTATCTGGTTATAAAAATGTTACATATGAAAACACAAACTATTTTTGTTCTACTATTTTTAGGAAATGTATTGTTGCAGCCAATGATGGCGCAAACCAATCGTGTGACTACTACACGTACTACCGGTATAACTGTAGAGAATGGAGTAACAATGATGGTTACCCAGGAAACCACTACCCGTTACCGGCGAACAACTTCACAAGGGGTGCCTGATGCAAAGTTGGGCTACACTCCCGGCGAAACACCCATGAATCTGGCATTGCCGCTTGCCGAAACGGTGATGGCACGTTATCCTGACTATCGGTTGGCGTATTGGAAAGACTATACGTATGTACAGGGATATATGTTTGAGGCAATGGATCGGTTAGGACAGTTAACCGGTAATCCGGATTATCTTGAATATATCCGGAAATACATAGATTATTTTGTAGATGATGAGGGAAACTATAAGGGTGGGGGACTGACCAATCTTGATAATTTCATGACAGGCTCTGCTTTTTGTACCCTATATGCCCGTACAGGTAATGAAAAATATAAGAAAGCTGCTTTACAGATATTAAAAGCTGTGGATGACTATCCCAGTTCCGACGGACAATTCTGGCATGGAAACCGGAGCCCGAATATGTGGATTGCTGGTGTTTTTATGATGCAGATGTTTCTCATCCGTTGCGGACAATATGTGGGAGAGACTGATTATTGTTATAATACAGCTTGCCGTAATATTATTGCTGCTGCCCGTCATCTTCAACGTCCGGACGGACTGGTGCTACATGCATGGACCACAGAACCGGAGAAAGCCGTCTGGGCTGATAAGCAAACAGGTTTGTCGCCTGAAGTATGGAGCGAAGGTATGGGGTGGTATACATTGGTGGTTCCCGAACTACTTGCCGTGCTGCCGAAAACTCATCCGGATTATAACAAAATACTCGACATATATATAAAGATGTGTCGGGGATTGAAGTCTGTACAGGATAAGTCTACCGGTGGTTGGTTTATGGTCGTAGATAAGGGTGACAATCCATTGAATTTTATTGATCCTTCGGGTACTGCAATGTTTGTTTACTCCCTTCGGAGGGGGATTAATCTGGGGTTACTGAAGCCAAAGGAGTATATGCCTGTTGTCACTGAAGGTTATGAGAGCCTGCGCCCTTTTATTCAGGTTAACGAACAGGGATTGCTCGATGTAATAGGAGCCTGTGACGGAGTGGTTATAAAGAAGAATTTCATAGAATATGTGACTGTACCCAAGATACTCAATGCAAAGGAAGCCGTTGCAGGAATGCTATGGGCAGCTGTAATAATGGAATCGGAGAAATTAATGATAAATAATGAATAAGAAACAGATATTGACGATCTCTTTTCTGGCTACTGCCCTTGTGGGGGTTGCCGGTGAAGTAAACCAGGTGGTAAATGATACTGTTCGTTTGGATGAAGTAGTAGTGACCGGGACTATGACAGAAGTGAACCGGAAGTTTTTACCGATGACTGTCACTTCCTTGGATAAACAAGAGTTACAAGGACGCTATACCAGCTCTGTTCTGACTGTACTCTCGGAACAAGTTCCTGGAATGTTTGTTACAGGACGTGGTGTGATGGGGTATGGGGTTGCTAATGGTGCAGCCGGTGGAATGAGCATTCGCGGTATAGGTAGTAGCCCCAATACGCAGGTATTGGTATTGATTGACGGACATCCGCAGTATATGGGTATGATGGGGCATCCGTTGCCCGATGCCTATGAATCGGCTATGGCTGAAAAAATAGAGGTGGTACGCGGACCGGCTTCTGTGCTCTATGGTTCCAATGCGATGGCAGGGGTTGTCAATATCGTTACAAAAAAGCAGCAACAAGATGGAGTGCATACCTATGGTCGTGCAATGTATGGTTCATACAATACTTTTAATGCTGAAGCTCACAACGCCTTTCGGCGAAAGGGTTTCAGCTCTTTTGTTTCATTGAATTATAATCGTACAGACGGACATCGTGAGAATTCCGAATTTGATCAGTATGGAGGATATGCTAAGTTAGGGTATGAATTTTCTTCTCATTGGAATGCCTTTGCAGATGTGAATGCCACTCACTATAATGCTGCCAATCCCGGGTTAGTATCGGCTCCTATGATTGATAATGATGCAGAGATAACCCGTGGTATGACTTCTTTTGCACTATTCAACTCGTATACCCGTACATCCGGTGCTTTGAAGTTTTTCTATAACTGGGGTAATCATCAGATTAATGATGGATATACCACAGGCGGTAATCCTCAGAAAGAGCTGTATCGCTCTACCGATAATATGTTGGGGCTTTCTCTTTATCAGTCCTATTCTTTCTTTACTGGCAATGATATAACAGTAGGGATTGATTATGCCCGTTACGGTGGTCATGCCTGGAATACTCCTTTGGCAGAAGGTGGTAAAAACAGTGATATATTATCTTCTACTTATATAAATAATGTAGCCGGATATATTAATCTTCGTCAGATACTGGCAGAGAGATTGACACTGAACGCTGGTCTTCGGCTGGATTACAATGATAAGTCGGGAAAGGAATTGATTCCTCAAGTGGGTATAAGCTATATTGTTACTCCTGTCACAGTACTAAAGGCCATTGTAAGCAAAGGTTTCCGCAATCCTACGATTAAAGAAATGTATATGTTCAAACCTCAAAATCCAAATCTGAAACCGGAGAGTTTAGTGAATTACGAAGTATCTGTCGGTCAGAATTTTTGGGATAATGCTTTGCATTTTGACCTTAATCTGTTTTATATAAATGGAAAAGATATTATCTTTACGGACACAAGCACCGGTTCACCTGTGAACCGTAATATAAATAAGGTGGAAAATTATGGTATCGAACTGGCTACAGCCTGTCAATTGAACAGTCATCTGGGGTTGAATATGAACTATAGTTATTTGCATATGAAGTATCCCGTTCCGGCTGCTCCGGAACATCAGTTATACCTGGGTGGACGCTATGCCCGGAGTAATTGGAATGTAGCTACAGGATTACAATATATCAATGGTCTGTATACTGCCATAGGTAGTACAACCACTGAGAACTACTTGTTGTGGAATGTCCGTGCAGCCTATTCCCCTATTAAAATAGTGGAAATTTTTGTAAAAGGAGAAAATCTCCTGGGACAGAATTATGAGATTAATTCCGGCTTTCCTATGCCGGGAGCTACCGTATTCGGAGGAATCAGTATAAACATTTGAAATAAAACACCATGAAGAAAATTGTATTTTGTTTAAGCCTGCTTATGTTTGTCATATCGGTTGTTCGTGCAGCTGATGGGGATGAACTTGTGCGTATCCGGCAAAATTACGTTCGCTCTTTACTTCCTTCAGGAGGCGAACAGGAAGACTTAGTCCGTTATTTACAGCAAATCACTCCTGAAAGTGAGATGTCTGATCAGGTAGTAATGGAGTTACATCAGCTTTATCCTTTTGATTTAAAAAAAATACAGAGATATCTCTCTTCTCAGAAAGCGGATGGGACATGGCCAGATATTAATTATAGTGATAAGAAACGTTCGGGATGGGAACCGAAGATGCATGCTGAACGGATATTGGAACTTGCCAAACTTTATCGTTCGGACAAGACGGAATATAAGGGTTCATCAGAGGTCTCAAAAGTAATCCACGCTGCATTGAATTATTGGTTTACCACAAAGCCTGTTTGTCTGAATTGGTGGTACAACCAGATAGGTATCCCCAAAACGATGGGTGCCGCTTTTATCCTTTTGGAAGATGAACTATCTCCGGCAGAAAAACAATCGGCTGTTGAAGTATTGGAACATGCCAGGTTTGGTATGACCGGACAGAATAAAGTTTGGTTGGCAGGTAATGTGTTGATGCGTGCTTTGTTGCAGAATGATTATCCTTTGGTGAAAGAAGCCCGGGATATTATTGCTTCCGAAATAATGACCGGTGGGAAAGAAGGAATAAAGGGAGATTGGAGTTTTCATCAACATGGCGCCCAACAGCAATTTGGTAATTACGGACTGTCGTTTTTATCGGGTATGAGTTTCTTTGCCGGGTTGTTTTCCGGTACTTCATTGGCATTTGATGATAAACAAATGGAGATATTGAATACGTTGCTTGCCGATGGTTATCGTTGGATTATCTGGCGGGGAGAGATGGATATAAATTCTCTGGACCGGCAATTATTCCACAATGCACCTATTCACAAAGCATTGAGTGTGGGATTTGTGGCATTGACGCTGGGAAACAAAGAGTTTGTTGCTGATAATTTTCCTCCTCGTAAATCGGGAAGCACATTTACCGGACATAAACATTTCTGGCAATCGGACTATACTATTCACCGTCGTCCGTTATGGATGGCTTCAGTGAAAATGTCTTCTGAGCGGGTGATTGGTTCCGAACAGGTGAATGAAGATAATTTATTGGGATATTACATGGGTGATGGAGCCACTTATATCTATGAAGATACAAATGATTATCTGAATGTATTTCCTTTCTGGGATTGGAGAAAGATTCCAGGTATAACATCCTACGAAAGTGATGAACCTGTACGGTGGAAGAAGGGAAAACAGGCTGTTAATAATGCATCTTTTGTAGGAGGTGTATCTGATGGTAAACAAGGAATGACCGTTATGGACTTCAACCGGGATGGTATACAGGCTCGTAAGGCGTGGGTGATGACAGACAATTTTGTACTTTGCTTGGGGGCAGGTATACAGTCTGATTCAATACTTGCCGTTACTACTTCTATTGATCAGCGTTTGAAACGGGATGATCTGCTCGTGCTGCAAAAAAAACAATGGAAAACAATAGAAGGTATGCAGCAATTTGATGGAAAAGAACAGCGTTTCTTTCATGGAAATACCGGATATATTCTTTTCGGGAATTCTTCTGTAAAAAGTGTAGCCCATTCGGAGAAGCGTACGGGGCAATGGCGTGATTTTATGCAGATGTATCGTCCGCAACCGGTAGAAGGAGAAGTTGTATCTTTACATATTGACCATGGAGTACATCCGCAGAAGGCTGCTTATCAATATATTCTTCTTCCTTCAGTTAGTCGTGACCAGACGGCAGCATTTGATCTTTCTTCTGTTAAAGTAATACGTAATGATGAAAGCGCGCAGGTTGTTTTTGCTGCAGGTAATTATTATATGGCTGCTTACCAACCTATAAAAATAAAATTGGCATCCGGACTTTCTTTTGAAGCTGTTACACCGGGAGTTTACATGATTATGCCTTCAGGTAAGAACTATAAGGTTGCTTATGCCGATCCAACCCATCAACAGCCGGAAGCAAAAGCTGTAATTAATAAAAAAGAGGTTCGCTTTTCTGTTTCATCCGGGAAAATGGATGGGACTACTATTATAAACTGAGAAATACAAGTGAACGTATAGGGTTACAATCTTTTTTATTAATCTTCATTTTCTCCAGCCAGAGAGACATAACTTGTCACTCTGGCTGGAGTTTTTTATTGGTAAATGCTATAAATAGGTCTGATATATACAGAGACAGACATTGAAATAGAGTTTTTATGGTGGCTGATCCATTTTTACAAGCCATTGATACAAATTAGAAAGCCTTTTTAGCATACATCACCTATTTTTGTGTTTGTAAAATACAATGTATCAATATTCGTGTGTCCGCACACAAATATTAATTTTGTATTTAAGATATTGATTATCAATGATGTTTTGCAATATTGATAGTGCTGATACAAATTCTAAAGCAATTGAGATGTTTCTTAAAATTCGTTACCAGGAATGTGCTTATGTTTGTGCTATCAAAAAACTTAAAAGTGATAAAACACCTGTTGTTAATTTAAGTCTAACTTAAAATTTATACTACTAATGAAAACAAGAAGAACACAATTTTATCCACCATAATGGGTGGGTAGTCGTTATTTCTATTCTAAATTATTAATGTTTAATCTAATATTATTCTACAAATGAATGAAAAAGTGAGAAAAGAATCTCCGATAGCCAGTATGCTATGGAAATTTATGTTATTTGTTGGCTTATTGTTGGGAGGTACATCTCAATTATATGCGCAACAAAGCCAGGTGACTGGTTCTATTATTGATGCCGAAGGAGAACCTATGATTGGAGTCTCTGTAAAAGTGAAAGGTGCATCTCATGGTACTATCTCTGATATGGACGGACACTTTAAACTAAGTGTACAGCAAGGACAGACACTCGTGTTTTCTTACATGGGGTATATCACACAAGATATCAAATGGAAGGGACAGTCTACTTTAAAAATTGTGATGCACGAAGATGCCAAAGCATTGGATGAAGTAGTGGTAGTAGGTTATGGTACAGCAAAGAAAGCAAATCTATCGGGAGCAGCAGTCAATGTAGATGCCGCTAAGATTGAGCAGAAACAGCCGGTAAATGTAATGGATGCATTGCAGGGAGAGGTTCCTGGTGTGCAGATTACTGCTGTTTCAGGTGCTCCGGGGGCCGGATCAAGCATTCGTATCCGTGGTGTTTCGACGTTTGAAGCAGGAGGTACTGAACCCCTATATGTAGTAGATGGAGTAATTGTTGAAAGTATTGATCATATCAATGCCAACGATATTAAATCTTTGGATATTTTGAAAGATGCTTCTTCAACATCTATCTATGGTGCCCGTGCTGCCAATGGTGTGATTATTATCACAACTAAATCCGGTGAAAGCGGTAAACCTCGTATAGATGTTCGTTATCTTAATTCTTATGGTGTTCTTTCTAATACACTTCCACAGTTGAATCGTGCAGAGCGTGAAATATTTGCAAATACAATTCAGTCTGTAGCTGGTAAGAATCCATTTGCTATGTTCAAATCTAATAATGACTCGGTGAATATTCAGGGGACTACCAGTAACAACTATCAGGATGTGATTTCACAAACAGCTGTTCGCCATGATGTGAATGTGAGTATCAGTGGAGGTAGTGATAAAGTACGTACTATGACCAGTATTGGATATCTTGATGATAAAGGTATTATTCTGACCAGTTATGCAAAGCGTTTTACAGGTCGTACTAAAGTGGATTATGAACCTTATAAATTTTTGAAATTCACTACTAATATTAATGTAACCTATCGTAAACAGAATAATATTAGTGAGGGTAGTGTATTTTATAACGCGATCAGGCGACCGACCGAATCGATTCTTTATTATCCGGATGGTACTTTGGTACCTGCTTATGGATCAAGTCCGTCTGGTAAACGAAATCCGATTCAGGAACTATTGGAGCGTACGGATGAGACTACCACATATGAAGGACAGTTATCGGAGATTATGGAGCTTTCATTCCTTAAACATTTCAAGTTCGTAGGAAAAGCAACAGTTTCGTTGAGTCATGCTGACCGTAAGCAATATGCAAGTCCAAATGTGAACAAAACGAAGAGGGAAGAAGTGGAAGCCGGATGGGATAAAGGTTCTGACCGTACTATTTGGAAAAAGAATTATTTGATAGATGGATATCTTGATTATGCCCAAACCTTTAAACAGGCACATAATGTACATGTGATGATTGGTGGTAGTATAGAAGATAAGATGTCTCGTACGACTCTCATGGAAAGTGAGAAATATTTGAATAAGAACATGCTTGTACCACAAGCCAGTACATTGACCGGATATTCTATAACAGGAAATGGAAACAGTATGGTGTCTATGTTTGGTCGTGTTAATTATGACTATTATGGAAGATATATTGTAGAGGGGTCTGTCCGTCGGGATGGTTCGTCCAGATTCGGTTCTGAAAATCGTTATGGTGTATTTCCGGCCGCATCTGCTGCCTGGCGATTCTCTGATGAGTTTTTCATGGATTGGTCGAGAACAGTACTTACTGATGGTAAAATACGTGCCAGCTGGGGTATTAATGGTAACGACCGTGTAAGTGATTATGATACTTATACGCTGTATGCCGTAGATCCGGACTATAGTTATAATGGGGTAACAGGTGTTATTCCTAAGTCATCAGTAGGTAATGCTTATTTGAAATGGGAGGAAACCAAGCAGACGAATATCGGTCTTGACTTGACTTTCTTTGATGGGAGACTTTCATTTACAGGTGACTATTATGTGAAAAAAACAACCGGCTTGTTTAATAACGATGCTATTCCTACTGAAATCGGGTTTAATAGTATGCGTGTGAATGCAGGTTCAGTGAAGAATGAAGGTTTTGAGTTCAATATTTCGGCAACTCCCGTTCGTATACGTAATTTCTCATGGTATACCTCTTTTAACTGGTCTAAAAACAAAAATACAATTTTAAGTATTGTAGGTGAACCTCGTGATTTTGAAACTAACTGGTGGATTGAACCGGGAATGGCTGCAGGTAATTTTTATGGTTACAGACACTTGGGAGTATATGCTTATGATGCAGACAATGCTTATGATGAAGGTTATAAGAATCGATTGATTCCGGTATTTAAGCGTGACCAGTACAATAACGTAGTAATAAATAAAGTTGGAGGTCCCGAAGTGCTTGGCTATACTTATGCTGATGGTACTAAATATGAAGGAGAAATTTATCAGATGAAGGCCTCAGGAGTAGTATGTAAAGGTGGTGATGTAATTTGGGAGGATAAAGACCATAGTGGTAATATTGATGCCGGTGACAAACAAATATTAGGGAATGCACAGGCTAAATGGTATGCAGGATGGAATAATACATTGAAATATAAAGATTTTACTTTGAACTTCTCATTTTATATGAGTCATGGTGGTCTGATTTACAATTCACTTTTACGTGATTTGACAAGTTATGGCGATAACACTTCCAATCCGGCTCCTTGTGGAATTCTTCAGGGATGGAGATATCAGGGACATATCACTAATTGGTTTACTCCGGGACAGAATGCACGTACTACCGAAAACAGTCGTACCCTAAGTAGTAACTATCTTGAGGATGCTTCATTTATTCGTTTGCAGAATGTACGTTTAAGCTATCAGTTGCCTTCGGTATATGCTAAGAAAGCATATCTGCAGTCTGCACAGATTTATATCTATGGTTCTAACTTGTTGACTTGGACTAACTATCGTGGCTACGATCCTGAAATTACTACCGGAGGCGTATTGAACCCTGGTAATGATTCACAGAAGTATCCGAAAAAACGTGAATTTGGTTTTGGTGTAAATGTAAGTTTCTAAATGATTAAAACTATAATGAAAATGAAAAACTTTAAAATATTATCATGTTCAGTTTTATTAGCGGGGATGTCTCTCTTCTCTTCTTGTGAGGACTTCCTGACTAAAACTCCGATAGCTGATTTGAGCAATAAAGCTTACTGGACCAGTGAGTCGGATCTGAAAGCATGGAGAGCCGGTACATATAATGGAGTACAGAAAATTGTATCAAGTACTTTGTTGGCTTGGGGTGAATTACGTTCAGATGATTATTACATAACTCTGTATGCCAATGCTGCTTTACAACTTAACTCTTTGGATTCAAATGGAAGTTATTGCGACTGGGAAAAATTATATCAGGTCATAAACCGGTGTAACCTGGCTATCGAGAATATCCCTGAAATGGGACTTTCTGAAGACGTGACCGGATCATATCTGGGGCAATTTCATGGCTTAAGAGCTTTGATGTATTTCTATGCAATACGTGTTTGGGGTGAAGTGCCATTGATTACTAAGTCATGGGATGGCGATTTGAATACTAAATATAATTCACGTGCTTCTCTGGAATCTATCTATGAAGTGATAGAGGATGATTTAAAAATTGCCATTTCGTCATTGGGTAATGAAGGTGTTTACTATTTTAATCAAGGAGCTGCTTATGCATTGCAAACAGATTATTTGATGTGGCGAAAGGATTATGCCGGAGCATTGAAAGCATCGGATAACTTACTGGCTTTGAAAAGGTATGAAATGGTAAGTAATACTACCGATTGGAAGAAAATATTTACAGATCCTACCAATAGCAAAGAGACTATTTTCACTATAGAATGGGACTTTGAGAAAAATAATAATAATAGTTATGGTGGTCCGATTGGTGTTGGTGGTGGTAATGCTCATTATCAGTTGTCTAATTCGCTGTTTCAAAGAATGCTCCAGGATAAAAAGGATGTTCGATTCTGGGGAGTTGTAGATACGTTGAATATATATAACGGACTGGACAAACAAACTTTAGCTCCGGGGAATTCTCAGATTATCTATGGAAGTACTGGTGCATTGGCTAATAAACTGTGTAAGTTCTTCCCGGTGAAGTCTACAGATCCTGCTGTTGAATTTGATATTCCTGCTACTTCCGGTTGTGTTTTTGAAATACCTATTTATCGTTTTGCTGATGTTATGTTATTGCGTGCAGAAGCAATGATTCATGAAAATAAACCGGCTCAGGATATTATTGATATAGTCAATCAGGTACGTAGTCGTTGCGGTAATACGATTGTTGCGAAGGTAGAAGATTATCCGGTAAGAACTGGTATGACGCAGTCTTCATTGGAAAAACTGGTATTGGATGAACGTCAGATGGAATTTTATGGTGAACCTAAGCGTTGGTTTGACATTATACGTACCGGATATGTGAATGAAATACTGGATCCGCATCTATCTTATATTCAAGCAATGCGTGGTGAAGAACCTGTAGGTTTTGGCAGTGATTTAAGACGGGTTCGTTTCCCGATAGCTAAGTCTGTCTTTACGTCCAATCCAACTTTGGTAGGGCATCAGAATCCTCCTTATTCAGAATAATGATAATAAATAGTGTATATAATGAAAAAGATAATATTAAATATAGCCTTATTGGTAATTCCAATATTCACATTTACAAGTTGTGAGTTATTTGGCCTGGATGTGCAAACTCCTTATGACTATGATTCAGAGAAAGGAACCTATGATAATCAGATTACTATGAATGCATGGGATTTCATGAATTCGCGTACCGACTTGTTCTCGTCTCTGATAGAAGCAATTAAATATTCGGGAGTTGATCCGGAATTATTCAAACAGTCTGATAGAACCTATCTGTTGTTGACGAATACGGCATTGACTTCATCCAATAGCAGTGACCGGAGTTTCTGGAATGAGAATGCTTATCCGGACGAGTTTAATCCGGAGCAGTTGATTATTCCTACCAGCTGGGAAGAATTGGATAAAACCGCAGTGAAGAATATGATTATGTATCATATTATAAAGAAAGCTCTTTCGTATTATGAACTGACTGATTTGACAAAAGGAGTTATAACATTCTTCCCTACAGAATATGATTCTCCTTATGGATACATGGCTGTCGAAATGTTGAAAGAAGGTGCTCTAAGTATTTATTTCAATAACTACGAAGATCATTTTCAGCTGAAAACAAAACCTCGTACCAGTAATCTGCAAAGTCCTAACGGATCATATATTCACGTGATGGATAAATATATGCAGTATCCTACAGATAAAGAATTAGTATCTATTCCTATTTATGCAGCAAAATGATTATGAAAAGAATAAAATATTTATTGATGGGAGCCTTTGTGGCTTTAATGGCATCTTGCGATGATGATTATGTTGAAATAGACTCTTTGCAGGTGTTTGGTGAAGAATTTTTTGCCGGAGAAACTGTTAATGTCGGTATGTCTGTGAGAATGAGTGATCCGGATAAAGCCGATTATTATTGGGAATGTAACGGGGGAACTTTGTTACAGCGTCAGGGGTATACAATGAATCAGTGGAAAGCACCGAGACAGTCGGGCAGATATACGATTAAATGTACTGTAACCTGTGGTGGGGCAAAAGAAACCCGTCAAGCTGAGATTTGGGTAAATGGTTTGTTCTTTGATCGTTTTGGAGGAACAACGGCAACAGGATGGTCTAACTCAAATTCTGCGACTCAGATTCGTGACGGACGCTATCAGTTGAATGTCACAACACCTAATGCTACTACCCGGAATTATGGTGAAGTACGTTATAATCTGAATCAGAAGGATTTTTACCCACCGATGTCCACTCGATTTGATTGTGGTATTGTAGGAGGAGCGACCAATACAAATAATCCTAAATATCCGGTAGATCCTGTTAAGTTTGTATATGGTGAGAATGCATGCGCAGTTGCTGTCTCAGGAAATACGCCCTCTGTAGATGTTACGACTACTTATTTTATCAGTGAAGTCCGTTTTGAGTGGTGGCCTAAGAACCATATTCTGGCAGCAGTACCATGGGGAACTAACATTTATACAGATGTAAATGGTAATCCGGTAAGTTTCAATGCCGATGAGTTTGATGCTATTATACGTTTCCAGTGGACCTTGAAAGCTGACAGAGAAAACGGACGTCCTACGGTTCAAACGGGTTGGGTGGCAGTACCGGTAAAAATACAGAATAATCTGTTGAAATATGACGTGGAAGAAAGCAAAACAGTTGGTCTGGCGATCAGTGAAGACTATACTATAAAAGCAATGGTAGGAACAACAACTCTTGCTACAAGTGATGTGATGAAGCAGTGGAGAGCGACACATGACAATGCTGTTTTCCAAATAAAGGAATTTAAATATGTATATCCTCCATTGACACAAGTTTATCTGGATAATGTATTCTTCTATAGTGACGATATATTTGGAGGTAATTGATTGTTAAAAAGGTTATGAAACCGGGGGAGGTGATTTATTAACCTCCTCTGGTAAGTATAAATCATAAATCAATATGCTAATGAAAAATTTGTTACTTTTCATTTTTGTTCTGGCTTTTTCCTGGCCCGTTGTTGCTCAGAATTCTAATGATACTATTGTAGGACGTTTGGTTGATGCTAAAGGGAAGGCAATTCGTAAAGCTTTGGTATCTGTTAAAGACGTAAAGGCCGAGACTGATCGTTATGGTATTTTTCAGCTGAATAATGTTACTCTGCAAGATATACTGACAGTTATTTTGCCCAAAACAGAAAAAGAAGTGCAAGTTTCGGTAAATGGTATAGCCTATCCGAATATTGTTTTGGGGCCCGAAATTTCAGTGACAGAAGATAAAGGTGAAATCATGAAACTAATGTTACGTAGTCTGCGGCGTTCTCGTTCGGTATCGAGTACTATTGTGGTGACAGGTGAAGAACTGGTTGCTACGGGTGAAAGTAATCTCTTTAATGCTTTAGCAGGTAAAGTCCCTGGGTTTACAGTGGTAATGAAGGATAACGGAGATATCTCTGCACAATTACGGGGGTCTACTTCTATTAGTTTGGATACTTCTCCTCTTTATCTGCTGGATGGGACACAAGTCGAAAGACTGGATAATGTGAATATCAATGATATAAAGAAGGTAGAGATAAGTAAGGATAGTAATATGTATGGTGCCAAAGGTGCCAATGGAGTGATTGCTGTCACTCTGAAATAGTAATATGTAACCTTTTTATTTTTTATAATTATTAATTTAAAACCAAGTATCATGAAAAAAAGTACTTTAATTTTATTGGCAGCTTTATTTACTGCTAATTTATCTGCAGAAGAAAGAGTGGTAACCTCTCTTGCAGGAGATGCGGAAACAGAAGGAGGATTCCGCTTTGAAATGAAGGCATTGCAGAGTGGAGATGTGTTGACTTTTAATATTCCTGATGGAGATGAAATTGTACTTGAAGGGAGTTCCGGATTAAGTGATGGAGAAGGAAAGGTTTTTGTAATAGATGGCATCAACAAAGCAACCGGTAACAGAATAACCTTTACCAGTAATGGTGATAATTTTCCTTTTTTTAGTGGATTAGGCTCTAATGCTCATCTGATGGATGTTACTATCCGGAATATAATTGTAACTAATTTTAATTATGCAGGAAATGGGGCAGGCTTTAAATTGGGGAACTCAAAATTAGATGGTGACCCATCTGATCCGAGTCGGTTTGCTACTTTGAGACTGGAAAATGTAGAAATCAGTAATTGTGTTGTGACAGGAGCCGCTAATGGTGGTGGTGCACTCTTCAATGGAAGAGGTGTGAATGTGATAGCCGATAAATGCTTATTTGCAAACAACAGTTCAGATGAATCGGCCAGTGGCAGTTCTAAAGGAGGAGGAGCTATTGGTACAACAGGTAGCGGAGGTTCATTTTTGTTCACAAATTGTACATTCTATGGTAATAGTGCGGCATTAGGTCGTGGTGGTGCAATCTATACAGGTATGGACTGTAAAGTTATTAACTGTACATTTACTGGAAATCGTGCTTTTAACGGAGGAGGATTTTATGGTCATAATGCTGGAAAGATGTATACATTGATTAACACTATTTGCTATAATAATATAGATGAAAATGAGACGGGTGATATTAGAAGAAACAATGGTGATTTTACCATATATAATTGTTTGGCCACTGTAGTAAGTCCTGCTTTGGCAGAAAACTTTGACAGCAATGGTAATATTTTGACTACCCCTGCGATGAAAGTGTTCGAAAATGATGCAGCTCCTGAATTGAAAGATAATGGTGGTAATACACTTACAGTTGCTTTACATGCTACGCAAAGTATGGCTGCTAAAGCAGGAATTGCCACTGCACCTGCCGGTATAGACGTAACTATTCCTACAGTAGACCAACGTGGTTATACTCGTGCTGCTAAACCTTGTATGGGTGCCTTCGAATTAGGTGGAATTGAGCCTGTAGGTATTCAGACTGCAACAGCCGACGCGAAATTTAACTATAGTGTGGAAAAGGGACGTTTGGTTATTGCAGAATCCGGTGAGTGCCGTATATTCAATATGCTTGGTGCTAAGATAACAGAGCTTACTATCAATGGTAGTGCTCCTATTAATCTTGAATCGGGTATTTACATTGTTCGTTTTATGAATGAAGCTGGTACTTCTGTTGCTAAAGTACTAATACCATAAGTTTAATAATTATCAGGGTTCTTTGGTGAATATGATTTGTCAAAGAACCCTGCTTCTTTAAAAAAATAGAGAAAGATGAGATTAAAAAAGTATTTCTTATATGTTATCCTGACTTTTGTGTCTGTGTCGATGTTTACTTCGTGTTCTTCGGATGACAAGGAGGAAGAAGCAATTACTCCAAGTCTGACTACTACTCCCACAGATGTAAATGCTAAGGCAAGTGGTGAAGACGTAAATATTACAGTGAAAGCAACTTCTACCTGGACTACAGTAATTGATGACAAGGTAGATTGGGTTAAAGTTAAGTCATCGGATATACAAGCTGGCAAATTAGTGCTTACTATAGTTGCAAACACTACTCTTGAATCGCGTTCGACAAATGTTATTGTAAAATTGGATAACACTGATTTGACAAAGCCGATAAAGATTTCCCAAGCTGCGGCTACTGCTTCTTTGGTGGTATCTCCAATGGAGGTGGTTGATATACCGGCTGAAGGTAAAGAGTATACTTTTACTGTTGAGAGTTCTGCTGGAGTAGATTGGGAGTATGAAATACCTGGAGAACAACAGAGCTGGATAAAAGAAAAATCGAAAACTGATAAATCACTCACACTGGCTTTTGAGGCTAATACAGGATCCCAACGCGGCTGTTATATTGTCTTTAAAGACAAAAACAAAAAGGCATCCAATTTTAACGTTAAAGTTATTCAGTTGAAATCTGAAAATTTTGATCCTAATGATCCGATTCAGATGGGATACACTTTACAAGGAAGCATGAAGGGAAGTGCGGATTTGGTTGGTAAGGGGTATGCGGATGTACATACCTATATGAGAAAGTTTGGTTGGGACTATTCAGAACATCCAAATTCATCTACTAAGGACCATAATGAAGTAGACCATATTGAAACAGTGTTTGATGCTACTATCAATCAGTATATATTTAGATTTAGTAGTCACGCAAGTAGTGCTCTTGATGGCGATCGTGGTTCAATGAATGACCGTATGCGTAATGAGATGAAAACGCAAACAAGTGCAGCTTGGTATAAATTGAACGGTAACTGGGGAGAATCTCAAATATTACAATGGAAATTTAAGATACCTAAAGGGTATCGACCCAGTACAAGTTTTTGCCATATTCATCAGTTAAAGGCTCAAGAGGGTGACAATGGAGCTCCTGTTATTACTATTTCTCTTCGTGGAAACAATGATGGAACCAATCGCAGAGTACAGGTCATTCATTCTTTGGGGTCTGACCATAGTGCAGGAACCAAAAGTCTGGGAACGTTTGTAGACAATGTGAAAATAGAAGAGTTTGAAGATGAATGGGTACAGGTAAGTGAAGAAGTGAAATACGATCATCATGGCAAGTATCGCTTGGTGATAACTCGTATCAGAGATGGTAAAGTTTTGATAGACAATACACAGAATGATATTGATACATGGCGGAAAGGGGCAATTAATATTCGTAATAAATTTGGTATCTACCGTAGCTACGGAGGCAGTGGAGGACAGATAACCAATAATATCAAAGATGAAACAATTGATTTAGCTGACTTTGTAATTTATGAAAAAGATACAAATCCGAGCCCTGCTGCCCACGATTAGAAAGATATAAGTTGGTTTGAGATGGGAGCTATATTTAAAGATAGTTCCCATTTTTTTTATTCGATAACTTTTCATATATAATGTCAGATACATGAAAAATATTTTATGTTATAGTTTTTGTTTACTGTTTGGTGTACAACAGGTTGCAGCTCAAATAGTTTCCATTAAAAGTCCCGATAATAAGATTGTTTTGAATATAAAAGATGATGCCGGGCAACTTCTTTTTAATGTAAAAAAAGGGGAGATAGCTGTATTAGAAGATTCGCCAATGTTTTTTTCTTCCGGTGAAAAGAAATTATCGGCAATACATTTACACTCTCCTGAATATTATAAAGTAGATGAGACGTACCCTATCCGGGGGATTCATTCGCTTGCGGTAAATAAAGCAAATGGAATGAAAGTAAAAGTAGCGGATGAGAAAAATAATATTTTATATACGATTGATGCCCGTGCTTATAATGATGGGATTGCTTTTCGCTTTCTGGTAAAAGGGACTCAGACGGATAAATATGTTCCGGAAGAGAGTACTGTTTTCAAGTTACCTTTGGGAAGCCACATTTATTACCATGATATGTATGCACATTATGAGGGCATCCATAAAAAACAGGAAATAGATTGTGTTAGTAAAGGCGAATGGGCAGCACCTCCTGTAACAATTGAGTTACCACAAAAACAAGGATATGTGTGTATTACAGAATCTGCTCTCAGAAATTATCCGGGTATGTCTTTACAGGCTGATGGGGAATGTGGACTTGTTGTCAGACTGGGGCATGAACAACCGGCAGGATATCCGTTTGCGCATGACTATAGTTTGGAAGAGGCCAAACGTTTGTCTGAACCGGCTGTCATTACAGGCGATATTATAACTCCCTGGCGAACCGTGATTATTACTTCAGATTTGAATGAATTGGTAAATACAGACTTAATTACTAATCTGTCACCAGCTCCGGATAAGAAATTGTTTCCTGAAGGTGTGAATACGGAATGGATCAAACCGGGACGTTCTGTCTGGTGTTGGTTAGATGGTGGCCAACGTACTTTGGAGGGAATGAAAGAATTTTCAAAACTTGCCGGAGAGTTAGGATTTGAGTACAATACGGTTGATGCATTCTGGTATCGGTGGACGGATATGCAGATTAAGGAATTGGTTGATTACTCCGCTCAGTTTGGAGTTAAGATATGGCTATGGAGGCATGGGCGTGATCTGCGCGATCCTCAAAAGCGGAAAGAATTCTTTGATCGTTGTCAACGGTTAGGAATTGTTGGGGTTAAGTTGGATGCTTTTTCTCACGAATCCAAAGAGTTTATTGATCTTTACCAGGCATGTTTGAAAGAAGCAGCAGAGCATAAGCTGATGTTGAATATCCATGGTAGTGATAAACCAACAGGAGAGGTGCGTTCGTGGCCGAATGAAATGTCTCGTGAAGGAATTCGCGGCTTGGAGTATGGTAAGAATCAATACGAATGGGCTACACATAATACTACGTTACCCTTTACCCGATTGGTTGCCGGAGCGGGTGATTACACTCCAATGATATTTGGTGACAGGAAATTAGATACATCCTGGGTACATCAGATAGCGACAGCATTGATATTCAATTCTTCTGTTATCTTTTTCGGTGCGCATCCTCAAACTATACTTGATAATCCGGCAGTGGATGTAATAAAAGACATACCGGCTGTTTGGGATGAGACAATTGTACTACCTTGTAGCGAGATTGGGAAAATTGCTGCCTTCGCCCGGCGTAGTGGTGATACTTGGTTTCTTGCCGTGGTCAATGGAAAAGAAGCGCAGACAATTCAATTCCCTCTCTCGTTCCTTGGTGAGGGATGGTATGAGGCTACAGTTTTGAATGACAGGACCACTGATGCAGGAGCAATAAAAATAGAACGTGCTTTTTGTAGAAATAGCGATTCCCTTACAGGATATATGCGTAATGGAGGAGGATATATAGTTCGATTTAAATCTAAATAATGAATTGATATGATAAAGAAAATAATTGGAATAATGGTTGCTACCTCATTTTGTTTTATAATGCAGGCACAACAGGTTTTTACTGATGTAAGAGTTATAGCCGAACGTTCAAATATGCGTTCTGATCGACGTCCTATTCCCGTGGGATATTATGATGAGCAAGCTGATCAAACGTTTGTATGTTGGATGTCTACGGATAGTCATCCGGTTGTTAAGGCTTATAATCATGCTACGGGGCAGTGGAGTGAAACAAAAGTAGTGGCACGCTCTCCGTTTGTTGATAAACATAATTATCCGGGAATGTTACGTGGAACTGACGGACGAATCTTTTTGTTTTATGGTTGTCATAATTCTACCTTAAAGATGGCTGTTTCTCCTAAACCGGGAAGTATTGAAGGAGAATGGACGGATCGTTTTATAAATGAGGCAGAACGTGCGTCTTATCCGGCTCCTATATTAACGGAGGATGGAATATTTTATGTGTTTTACAGAGATACACGTCAAACCAATAAATATTCGGATGACAGGCCTTATCAGTTTGTGAAATCTACAGACGGAGGAAATACCTGGATACGCCAGATGGTCATTGATCCCTTTCCCCGTGTTACAGATAATATGATGGAGGTTTATAATGGGCAGGTTACTTATCAACCCGCAGGGAATGGGAAAAAGGAACGCATTCATATAGCTTGGACTATTTGTGGCGAGAAATTGGGTAAACATGCTCATGCTACTTATGGAAGAAATGTATATTATGCTTATCTTGATCCTTCTAATGATCATATGTATAATGTAGAAGGAATAGATCTGGGAACTACCATTGATAATGAGGAGTCGGATAAATATTGCCAGGTACTGGAGACTCCTATTCCGGAACGTGGACACTCTGCAGGGTTACAGGTATCCGTTCACTATCGTGATAACTCATGTCCTGTTGTACATTATCAATATCCGGAAGAGAATGCAGCCCGGTTGTCTACATGGGATGCCGGAGAGTGGAAACATCTTACTTTTGAGGCCAAAGGTGAACCCAGAGGCATTGAGAAATTAGGTCCCGAGTCATTTCGTATTTATGCTACTATGGGTAGGGGAGCAGTTACCTTTATTACTAATGACGGAGGACATAGTGTACAGAAAGAAGCAGAGATTATCACTCCTTTTTCGCTTTCCCGTTGTTATTGGATAGAAAATGCCCGTCCGGAACTGAAATTATTGATGTTTTCTAATCCGTTACCGGATGCTCCTAAGACATTATCTACCGCTAACAGAGATGTATATGTGGCTGGTATAAATGAATGATTTACCTCTTCTATTATTTAAACGGAGTGTATTCCCTTATCTCAATTTTGAGATAAGGGAATTTTTTTAGTATTCTGTCTCTGAATACGTATTTTTAATATGCAAAAGCATATACTTTCTTTTTCCTTTTTTTTATGACACTTTTTGACTACTTTTGCGTGTCTTGATTAAACATTGTAACATTTTAAACTATTATTTGGATAAACTATGAAAAAGAAGCTACGTTTTTCCTTATTCTTTTTACTAATTTTATTTATGAGAGGAAGTATGCAGTCACAAAATGTACAGAAACCTTTTGATATCGATTTATGGCAACAAGGTATGCCTAATACAAACGGTATGGATAGTGCTCCTTTTGATGAATCAAAAGGTAATTTCAAACCTTCAATTCGTGTTTTTCTTCCCGCACCTGAATTAGCTACCGGTCGGGTGATTGTTGCTTGTCCGGGAGGTAGTTACTCACATCTTGCTTATAATCATGAAGGTTATGATTGGGCACCTTTTTTTAATAAGCAAGGAATCGCCTTGGTTGTATTGAAGTATCGTATGCCGAAAGGAGGACATAAAGAAGTTCCTTTTTCTGATGCGGAAGAGGTTCTGAAGATGGTGAGAGATAGTGCAGATGTATGGAATATAAACCCGAACGATGTTGGTATTATGGGGTTCTCTGCCGGTGGACATTTGGCTTCTACCATTGCTACACATACTTCACCTGAACTACGTCCGAATTTTCAGATATTGTTTTATCCAGTTATAACAATGGATAAGAGTTACACTCATATGGGATCACATGATAACCTTTTGGGGAAAGATGCTCCGGCTGAGTTGGAGGAACAATACTCTAATGAAAAACAAGTGACCAAAGATACTCCTCGTGCTTTTATTGTATATAGTGATGATGATAAGACGGTTCCTCCTGCAAATGGTGTGAACTATTATCTGGCTTTGAATAAGAAAGGTGTTCCGGCTGCCCTTCATGTCTATCCTTCCGGTGGCCATGGATGGGGAATCCGTGAAGATTTTATATATAAAAATCTGGTGTTAGATGAACTCTCTGCCTGGTTACGATCATTTAAAGCACCTCGTAAAGATGCTATACGTGTGGCATGTATCGGCAATAGTATTACCTATGGATCGCGTTTGAGAAATCCGGAAAAAGATGCATATCCAACTATTCTGGGACGTATGCTGGGTGATGGATATTGGGTGAAAAACTTTGGAATAGGATCACGTACTATGCTGAATAAAGGGGATCATCCGTATATGAAGGAGCAAAAATACAAAGATGCGCTGGCATTTAATCCGAATATTGTTGTTATCAAATTAGGAACGAATGATAGTAAGCCTCATAATTGGGTTCACAAAGATGAGTTTGCAAAAGATATGCAGACTATGATTGATGCATTTGGGAAACTTACTGCTCATCCGAAGATATATTTGTGCTATCCGTCTAAATCATATGATAATTATGGAATCAGTGATAAGACAATTGTGAATGAAATTATTCCGATGATAAAGAAGTTGGCTAAAAAGAATAAGTTATCGGTGATAGATTTGCATACTGCAATGGATGGGATACCCGAACTTTTTCCAGATAAAGTCCATCCAAATGAAAAAGGTGCAGAGATAATAGCGAAAACTGTGTATGGAATAGTAAAAGAATAAAAAAGTTATTATGATACAAACGATACAGCTGCACGGAACAGACAAACAACTTTATAAAATTGTGGCTCCATTAGTTATGGATCCTGAAGTACTGAAAATGAATAACAATTACCCTTTTAAAACTACTGATAAGTTTACCTGGTTTATTGCCGCAAGTGGGAGACATGTGGTCGGATTTCTTCCGGTAGAACGAAGAGGGAAAGAAGCTATTATTAATAATTATTATATAGGAAAAGACCAGGAAGAGGCTCTTGCTCTTCTGCTGGTGGATGCTATAGCAGCTTTTGATACAGACAAAACGTTGGTTGCTATAGTTCAGGTAAAGCATCAGGCTGTTTTTGAAAAACACGGATTCATAGTAGAGAAAGCCTGGAAACTATATGTAAAAATGCGGAGGGATGAATGAAGAAAAAAGAAGTAGAGGTAAAGAAGAATGTATATGAATTGGCGCAGGAACGTTTGCGCATGATTTTTAAAGAGTTTGATAATGTGTATATCTCCTTTTCGGGAGGAAAAGATAGTGGTGTACTTTTGAGTCTATGTATTGATTACATACGTCGTAACAATTTGAATGTACGTATCGGAGTATTTCATATGGATTATGAAATACAGTATAAGATGACTATTGACTATGTGGACCGCATGATTGAGGCTAATAAAGATATTATTGATGTATATCGCGTGTGCGTTCCTTTCCGTGTGGCAACCTGTACATCGATGTATCAGTCTTTTTGGCGTCCATGGGAAAAAGGGAAGAAGAAACTGTGGGTACGCCCTATGCCGAAAGATGCAATGACGGAGAAGGATTTTCCTTTTTATAATGCTCAGATGTGGGACTATGAATTTCAGATGCGTTTTGCCAAATGGATACATGATAAAAAAGATGCAGTGCGTACTTGTTGCCTTATTGGTATACGTACCCAGGAAAGTTTCAATCGGTGGAGGTGCATTTATCTGAATCGTAAATATCAGATGTACCATACGTATCGTTGGACTTCTAAAGTGGCAAATGATGTTTATAATGCATATCCTATTTTCGATTGGAAGACAACAGATGTATGGACCGCCAATGGAAAATTCCATTGGGATTACAACATCTTGTATGATTTGTATTATCGTGCCGGAGTGAATATAGAGCGTCAGCGGGTAGCCAGTCCTTTTATCGGCGAGGCTATAGAGAGCTTGTCTCTCTATCGGGTTATTGATCCTAATACCTGGGGAAAAATGGTAGGACGTGTGAATGGGGTTAACTTCACAGGGATGTATGGAGGCACTCATGCTATGGGATGGCAATCTATAAAACTTCCGGAAGGTTATACCTGGAGAGAATTTATGTATTTTCTTTTGTCTACATTACCGGAACGTGCGCGTAAGGGATACCTGAGGAAGCTATCAGTCAGTGTCAATTTCTGGCGTACCAAAGGAGGATGCTTAAATGATGAAACCATACAAAAACTGATTGCTGCGAAAGTTCCTATTATTGTGATGGATAATAGTAATTATAAAACAGTGAAGAAACCTGTTCGGATGGAATATCAGGATGATATCAATATTGCAGAATTCAGAGAAATTCCTACTTATAAACGTATGTGTATCTGTATTCTGAAAAATGACCATGCCTGTAAGTATATGGGATTTTCGCCAACAAAAGAGGAGATTAGTAAGAGAAGTCAAATAATGGAACAATATAAAAATATTCTGCAATGAGTTGTAAAAAGAGTCCTGTGTATGATGTGAGAGCTGTGCCTGTAGACAAAGTGGTTGCTAATGATTATAATCCCAATATAGTTGCTCCGCCGGAAATGAAGTTATTAGAATTATCTATTTGGGAAGATGGGTTCACTATGCCCTGTGTGTGCTATTATGATAAAGAAAAAGATATGTATATTCTGGTAGATGGTTTTCATAGATACTCTGTTCTGAAAACATCCAAACGTATTTACCAACGTGAAAACGGTTTGTTGCCGATTGTAGTTATCGACAAAGATTTATCCAATCGAATGAGTTCTACGATTCGTCATAACCGTGCCCGAGGTGCCCATAATATTGAATTGATGTGTCACATTGTTGCTGAGTTGGATAAAGCTGGTATGTCTGATCAATGGATTATGAAGAATATTGGAATGGATAGGGATGAATTGCTGCGTTTGAAACAGATTTCCGGATTGGCTGATTTGTTTGCAAACAATGAATTTAGTATTCCGGAAAGAGAGTCTCCCCTCAATTCAAAAGAGAGTACTGTGGTTTAAAATATTATTTTTTATATTTATAAGCAGCTCCTTGTATTTCCGGAAATACAAGGAGCTGCTTGTTTTAGCGAAATAAGGTATCTATTATTTTTTGCTTTATGTGTAAATCTTTAATGATGTGTGTCCCGTAAAATGAAATTTTGTGTATTTTATTTCTTCTCTTTTTTATTTTAGACAAGTATTCTCTCTGGAATGCTCATAATTAGCACATCAGTGTTCTTTTTTCATCGCTGAAAGAGGATAAAAGCTTTATTTAATTCAATAGAATGTCTCATCTTTGTAATGTAATAATTACTCCGGGACAACCAGTTAATAATTATATATGAGTTGACGAGAAAAATTGTTCTGTAAGTCTGCTTAGTTAAATTGTGAACTCGTCAAAAAGGATGCAGAATGCATCTAATGTTTTTTTATAGATGTTAAGATCCATGGGTTATATAGATTTTGATAGAAAAATTTATATAATCTGTGGCTTTTAGTTTGAATTCTTTTATTGGTTTATTATTTTATATCTTTGGAAGAGGTTAATAAAGAGAAAGGGAGTTGCAATCACTGCACCTCCCTTTCTACATCACTGAATAGAGAATTATGGAGAATTATAGTTGTTCTATTATCTCTTTTTGTCGTTCCATAAAATTAATGCGTTGTACTTCTCCACTTTCGGAAATTAGGGTTGAATGTCTTTTCAAGGATTGTATCCAATTCTTTTGTAAAGTACATATCTGTTGATTTTGTGAATCCATTGAGTTTATAGAGTATACTCTAAACAGACTGATCTGAAAATCACTCTTCTCAATATAAGTATAGGTTGCTTCAAAGTTGATATTTGATAGATAGATGGCCACTTTGTTTCCATTATTAAATTCTCCTTTTATAGATAACTGTTCCAATTCATGTAATAATAGGAGAAGTTCATTCTTTAACTGTTTTACATCTTCTTCTGAAATCAGATTTAATCCTGCAAAATACTTAATTTCTTTTATGAATGAGTAGAAGATATTACTATCCCATATAAAACAGGTTTTCTTACAATGTTTTACTGTTTCACTTAATTTTTTGTGTGCAGAGATGACTTTCTCAGGAACTTGCATCTCGGCTAATGAGTGAGGAGTTTTTATTTTCCCGTTTTGATATACCCAGCGACACAAGCGAAATTTAGACAGACTCTCATAAGCCGAATAGAGTGTGAAAGGAATTATATTGGCTGCGGTATATATGGTTGTACTATCATCATTTCTGATATAATTAAAGATTCTCAGATAACGTTCCAGTATTTCATAATAACTTTCTATCGGATCGGGTGAATGTTGCAGGTTCAGATCGAATGTAGCCCGGTTTGACAGGTGATTGCCAATTATCTGATCGATGGATATTCCGAGTTTGTGAGATATAACAGCAACTTCATCAAAAGTGAAAGCTACCTCTCCGCGTAGTCTGCGATAAACAGCCTCTTTTCCCATACATAGTGTATTAGTTAGAAAATTGGCAAGTGTTTCTTTTGGAGCGATACGCTCTTTCATTTCATTGATGAGTTCGTTTACTATACTATTCTTCATACTTGCTTATATTGCTTTTAGTGATTCTTTTGTCGAAAAATGATTTTATGCAAATATAAAGCTTCCTGTCTGATAATTAGTATGGAATAAAACGTAATAGTGAGTTGCGTTATTTCTCATTTTATTGTTTTGTGTAATATGGATTATGAAAAATGAAATTATACAAAAATAAAGCAAACGTATTTTCATTATGAGAAAATGCGTTTGCTTTTGATTTTGAATATCATTGATATATCTTTTTATAATGTATCAATTATCTCTCTTTGCTTTTGGAAGAATTGTATACGTTGCATTTCTCCACTAACGGAGATTAGTGTAGAAAACTTTTTTAATGACTGAATCCATTCTTTTAAACTCTTGCACATTTCAATATCTTGTGTAGTGATGGAGTTTATAGCATAAACACGTATCATGCTCAGATGTACATTGCTACTTTCTACGTAACTATAGGTTGCTTCAAAGTTAATATTAGAAATGTATATATTAACCTCATTGTCAGATTCGAATTTTCCTTTTCTTGCCAAGTTCTCTAATTCGTCTAATAAAAGTAACAACTCTTCCTTGATCTCTTGTCTGGCCTTGTCGGAGATAAGCTGAATGCTCGAAAAATATTCCAGATCATTCACTATGTGGGAAAAAATATTGCTATCCCATATAAAACTTGTACTATGAATCTGTTCTGCAGCATTTACAAAGTCTTTTTGAATATCTTGTAGTTTGGCTGGTATCTCCAATTCGTCAAAATGCTTGCAACCGATATTTTCATTCTGATACATCCATTTAAACAGTCTGAACTTAGACAATATATCGTGTTTAAGATATAATGTCTGCGGGATAGTGTTGGAAGATGTAGCCAATTCAGAAATGGGATCATCTTCTATACTTTTTAATAGCTCGGTATACTTATTTATAATGTCGTAATATGTTTCGAAAGGGTTACTGTGATGAACCACATTCATGTCAAAAACGGCGTTCTCCTTAAAACTTACTCCTATCATCTTGTCGAGTGATACTCCCAGTTTTCTGGAAATAATAGCAGCTTCTGTCAGAGTGAAAGGAACTTCTCCACGTAGTCGTCTGTATACGGCTTCTCTACCGATAAACAAATTGTCCATTAATACGTTTGCTATATTACTGTTTGCCGGTATTTTTTCTTTTATGGCTTCAATGAGCCCTTCATTTAATTTATTTGTTATCATAATCATTGTCCTTTTCTTGTTTTCTAGATTTAGAACAAATAAGAGTAGAGAGATGTTTCGCATATCGCAACTATTTTCATTTTGTGGTTCATTTTTTGGCTTGTGTGGGGGTGAATGAAATTTTATATGAAATAAAAAAGTTCATAATATTTGCATAATTAGGGTGAATCGTCTACATTTGTCCGTGCATAAATGGAACTTATAATACATGAAAAGAATATTAGTTAGTGGTGGGGCCGGATTTATAGGTTCACATCTCTGTACCAGATTGGTGAATGAAGGTAATGATGTTATTTGTTTAGATAACTTGTTTACAGGTTCAAAGAGTAATATCGTGCATTTGATGGACAATTATCATTTTGAGTTTGTACGTCATGATGTGGCATTTCCATATAGCGCAGAGGTTGATGAAATTTATAATTTAGCTTGCCCTGCTTCCCCTATACATTATCAACATGATGCCATTCAGACGATAAAGACGTCTGTAATGGGGGCTATTAATATGCTGGGATTGGCTATGCGTGTAAATGCTAAGATATTGCAGGCTTCTACCAGTGAGGTGTATGGTGACCCGATGGTACATCCACAACCTGAAAGCTATTGGGGGAATGTAAACCCTATTGGCTATCGTTCATGTTATGACGAGAGTAAAAGATGTGCCGAAACTCTTTTTATGGATTATTATCGTCAAAATGATGTTCGTGTAAAGATTATCCGCATTTTCAATACATACGGTCCTCGTATGCTTCCCAACGACGGACGAGTTGTTTCTAATTTTATAGTTCAGGCATTGCAAAATCAGGATATTACTATCTATGGTTCGGGAGAACAAACACGCAGTTTTCAGTATGTAGATGATTTGATCGAAGGAATGATCCGGATGATGAATACTCCTGATGATTTTACAGGACCTGTGAATATTGGTAACCCTAATGAGTTTTCTATCCTTGAATTGGCAAAAAAAGTAATTGAACTGACTGGTTCGAAATCAAAGATTATATTTAAGCCTTTGCCGCATGATGACCCTAAACAGCGTCAGCCGGATATTACATTGGCAAAGGAGAAACTGAATTGGAAACCAACGGTAGAACTGGAGGAAGGTCTCGGACGTATGATTAATTATTTTAAAGATTATAAAGTATAAAACAACCAGATAAAGCTATATAAAAGATGAACATGGAAATAAATCCTTCAGAATACAAAATACTAATTGTAGATGACGTAATGTCGAATGTATTGTTGCTGAAGGTACTTCTTACCAATGAGAAGTTTCAGATTGCGACAGCCAGTAACGGTCGTCAAGCGTTGGATCAGGTTACAAAAGAGAAACCTGATCTTGTTCTGTTGGATGTGATGATGCCTGATATGAGTGGCTTTGAAGTTTCTCAGCAACTGAAGGCCAATCCGGAAACGGCAGAAATTCCGATCATCTTTTTGACGGCTCTGAATAGTACGGCGGATATTGTGAAAGGCTTTCAAGTAGGAGGTAATGACTTTATTTCAAAACCTTTTAATAAAGAAGAGTTGATAATCCGCGTCACTCATCAAATCTCACTGATTGCTGCGAAGCGTATTATCGTGGCGCAGACAGAGGAACTGAGAAAGACGATTATCGGACGTGATAAGCTTTATTCTGTAATAGCTCATGATCTTCGTTCTCCAATGGGATCCATTAAAATGGTATTAAATATGCTTATATTGAATTTGCCAAGTGACACCATAGGACCAGAAATGTATGAGTTACTTACGATGGCCAATCAAACTACAGAGGATGTGTTCTCTTTGCTTGATAATCTATTGAAATGGACTAAGAGCCAGATCGGTAAGTTGAAGGTAGTATATCAGGATATTGATATGGTAGAAGTTACTGAAGGAGTGATAGAGATTTTCTCGATGGTAGCTGAATTGAAAAAGATCAGTATTCGTTTGGAAACACCAAGCAAGTTGGACGTACATGCTGACATTGATATGATAAAAACAGTTATCCGTAATTTGCTTAGTAATGCTATCAAGTTTAGTAATGAAGCAACTGAGATATTGGTAACAGTGCAGGAACAAGAGGGTATGGCTGTCGTGAGTGTAAAAGACAGTGGTTGTGGTATCGACGAAGAGAACCAGAAGAAATTGTTGCATACAGATACTCATTTCAGTACTTTCGGAACGAATAATGAAGAAGGTTCCGGGCTCGGTTTGTTGCTTTGCCAGGACTTTGTTATCAAGAACGGTGGTAAGTTATGGTTCACATCTACTAAGGGAGAAGGATCTACATTCAGTTTTTCTATCCCATTGAAGAAATAAACAAGAGAAAACTTACACTATTAAGTTATAATATTATAAATGCCCGAAGCCTGCTTTATATAGAAAGAGGGCTTCGGGATTCTTTTTTATTGGATGTGTCTATTATGAAGTTACGTTTCTGCTATCTCGCTTTATGGGTACTTATAGTCATTCTTGGGCTTGGCTCACGGACTTACGGTGATTATCTACCTTCTTTTGTAGCCACTTATGCCGGAGATACCCTTTGGGCTGCTATGGTATATTGGGGAATAAGCTTTCTTTTTCCCCTTACCCGTTTATTACGAAGAGTGACGATTGCTCTGCTGTTTTCTTATTGCATTGAAGTGAGTCAACTATATCAGTCCGATTGGATAAATGCGATTCGGGGAACAACTTTGGGGGCATTGATTTTAGGACATGGATTCCTATGGTCTGATATGCTGTGCTATACAATAGGCGTTGGACTGGCAGCATTAACAGACTTCTTTCTTACTTATAAGAGGAAATAATTAACCGGATATCTATAAAGGAGTTTTTGCTTTTGGATTATGGATAAATAATCGGAACATAAATGACATGTATTTAAAGGCTTTATTTGTAAATCAGTGTCCCATTTAATTTATACTGACTCCAATCATTATATGGCATTGGGAATTATTGCCGCAATATAACAATTATCATCCGGATATTCGGATTTGAAGGTATTATAGGCTATACCTATTGCTTCTTCTGGCGAATCAGCTTCAATATTCTCCTTAATATTGAGAGATTCAATCTCTTTGCCCTCTTTGACAAGTATATAATAAATGATCACAACATATTTCATACCTCATGATATTTAAGTGCCGGAAATAGTGCCGGAAATGCAAACATACGCCTTTTTATTCATAAAATCAAAATAAGTAATGAGAGTATTCTGTGCATAAATAGAGTTATATTGATAAAAAATCAGATTTGAGGAGAGAAATAGGAAGCATTTTTATACTTTTGCGACCGATTTCGGATAGGATACAATCGCGCGAAGAAAATAAACGTTATGGATATATTTTGGAACACTATTGCGGGGTACAACTCGGCTACCTGGCTTTTTCAGTTGATAATTGTTATCATTGGTATCATTCTTACAGGGCTATTGCTGAGGAGACCAGAGTCATGGGTGAAGTTATCGATGAAGTTTTATCTTATATTTCTTTATATATGGATTGCGGTGGTATATTATTATATTTATTGTGCCGAACGTAACTATAATGTTGTGATGGCTCTTTTTTGGGGAGTGATGGTCTTAATATGGATATGGGATACGTTGACCGGATATACTACGTTGGAGCGTAGCCGCAAATATGATGGTCTGGCATATATCCTGTTGGTTATGCCTTTTATTTATCCTTTACTTTCTTTGGCACGCGGACTGACATTTCCGGGTATTACTTCTCCGGTGATGCCTTGTTCGGTAGTGGTATTTACCATTGGATTATTATTGTTGTTTGCACGTAAAGTGAATATGTTTCTTGTGCTCTTTCTTTGCCATTGGTCGCTCATCGGATTATCCAAAACCTATTTTTTCCATATTCCTGAGGATTTTCTGCTTGCCAGTGCCTCTGTGCCGGCTCTTTATCTTTTCTTCAGAGAATATTTTTTGAACAGACTGCATACTGATACAAAGCCCAAAGCTAAACTTATTAACTTATTACTTGTCTCTGTTTGTATTGCCTTGGGGATTATTCTTACAGTTACCATGTTCCTGCAACTGACTCCGGCCGAATGATGAGGTCATTTTTGTCAAGAACAGATTTATTGATTATTAACCTAAAAGCGACTTTTCCGGAAGAAAATATCTGTTGCATTGCAACATAGTGTTATTTGCATCGCAACATACCAGCAAACGAATCGTAACATACTATGTAATATTGAATGGGTATCGAGAAAACTCCGTTAGATGCCCTATTTATATGCCTTTACAAGCATTCTAACCGGATCTCCTTTATAATTATTTTCACAAAGATAATCTATTTCTTTGTGAAAGTTAAGTAAATGAAATTTGTTTTACAGAAAAATTTCCATTAATATTTCTTTATTCTATAAAACGTGCGCAGTGCATACCGGATAATCTTTCCCGGAAGCCAGCCCTTAACTTTGGCAAACCCTACTTGCGATAATGGCCCGGTAAGTGTCCGGAAAGGAGGATTCTCTTTTTCTACTAACTTCAATATGGTGGTTGCCAACTTTGAAGGTGAGCATCCTCCTGTTTCTGCTTTTTCTATGATCTTTAGTGTATCTGCGAAATATTGCCCGTAATCGGGATTGTTCAGGGTAGTGGCAGAGATATTCCGATTGGCTGTAAATCCAGTATTAAAATCTCCTGGCTCCACCACACATACTTTGATACCAAACGGATGTATTTCCAGCGAAAGAGCTTCACTGTATCCTTCTATCGCGAATTTTGAAGCAGAATAAAAACCCTGATAGGGTACTGCTATTAGTCCTGCAATAGAACTGATATTGATAATCTTTCCTTTGCGTTGCCTACGCATAATAGGTAGTACGGAACGACATACACGAACCATACCCAGAAAGTTTGTATCCATTTGTAGGGCGATTTCTTCATCCGTTGCTAGTTCTAGTGCACCACCAATGCCCACACCGGCATTGTTTATCAGTACGTCAATACGTCCGTGTTCTTTTATAATACGTTCCACTACATGGTGTATGGAGTTACTATCAGTAACATCTGCAACAAGCATCGTCACACTTTTTTTGTTTTCGGTTTGCTTTCGGCTTGTGCCATATACGATGTGTCCTTGTGCAGCGAGAGTTTGTGCTGTTATTTTTCCGAATCCTGAAGAGGCGCCGGTAATGAGTATAACTTGTGGTTGTTTCATGAATCATTTTTGATTTTGGAACAACAAAGATAAATATATTCTCTCACGGAGATGTATTCATGGAGATTAATTTCTCTTTATATACCCATACAGCCAGCCCGAAGTATACCACAGTCTGTACCCACAGCGTGATATATTCCGGGCGTATATCTGCCATGTTTCCTCCCATAGAGTTTAGTTTTACAAAAGCAAGTGTGCCCGGTGCTGCCGGTATAATATAATGTGCCATTTTCCAATACCACGGCATTAATTCCATGGGATAGGATACTCCGGAGAGGAAAATCAATCCCACGGAGAAGAAAGCAATCATCAGCAGAGGAGCTTCTGAGTCGGTAAACCAGCGTGAAGCTGCCAGCCCGAAGAAACTGGTTGCCAACAGGTAGGGGATGAGCATGATTATAATATCCTTGCCACTGCCTATATTGGGAATACTAAAGAAGTGGGGCAACAATCCCAGCAGAAAGAAAGCGAACAGAGCATACAGCATGCAATAAACAAATGTTTTTCCTGTAACGATACGTGCTGCAGTTTTCCATCCCGTCCCGAATGGGAGGTAGGCACGTATGCCGCCTGTTTGATATTCATCTCCCGTCACCATACCAATAACCATTAGTAATGTCTGAAAGATGATGACCATCATTACCGCCGGAATAAGATAAGAACCGTATCCTTCGGTATAATTGTATAGTGCTGTACCTGAGATATTGACAGGCTTTGCCATAGCTACAGCTATCAGGCCTTGCGGAGGTAGAAATACAGTACCATCCGGACGATAGGCATCATTAATGGCAAGCATCACCCGTGATGATGCTTCTTGTAGGGCTTCATAATAAAGAAAGGCATCTGTAGTGGCATAGAGTGAGAATACGGCTTCCTCTCCTTGAAATACCCGATCTTCGAAGTTATGTGGCAAGTATAGAATACCTTGTACTTTCCCTTCTTTCATCCATTCCTGTGCCTCATGATAATCCATTGCCTGTGCATAGATTTCTATTTGTGGTGTGGCATTGAGCCAGCGTATATATTGTCGGCTCAAACTGCTGTGTGAATTATCTACCACAGCAACAGGAGCTTTGGTGACGATGTTCGGGGCATACATATAGTTGTAGAGTAATCCATAAACAAAGATACCTCCCATTAGCACCAGCAACACAGCGTAACTGGTACTGATAGCACGAAATTCGCGTGCGATAATAAATGCCAGTTGTGAGAGTTTATTGGATGTTTTCATATTTATGACTGATTATAGCTCGTTTCAGGTGGGGGAGCATCATTAACGCTAATAGCGGGAAGATGCAAAGAAAAACGGCCGAAGGCCATAGGTAGACGAATCCACCACTGGAATAGAGCATAGTTTGTACAATTTCTGTAAAATGGCGTACCGGAAAGAGGGATGAAGCGTCTCTTACCAAAGGATACATATTGGCCACTGGGAAAGTAACTCCGGACAGTGTTGCTCCCAGTGATCCTACCATAGACACAATACTGATAATGAGTGCTACTGCCGGAAACAGAGAGAAGATGAACAGTGCCAGTGATTGGGTTGCGACCACAAAAAGCACGGTCATTGTATTCATCAGCAGCCAGCTGCCATGAAAGGGAATATGCAGCACGCCAAACATAACATAGTTGCCCAGTATACCGATAAGGCTGAAAATGAGAGTGTAGGGTAGGAGTTTACCCATGATGGCGGTCACCATGTTTCCCTTTGCTACGGCAAGCCAGTTGTCTCCGGTACGAAACTTGATTTCACTGCCCACGCTGTACACGGTGATGAGTAATATGAGTACCTGAAACAATACAAAAAAGAAGGGCTGGCTCAGGTAGACCGAGTAATCCAGGGACGGATTGTATATAGGATGATTATTTGCCTGTACAGGTAGGAGGAATGTTTCTATTTGTTGTTCATTTACTCCAAGTGCTACAGCCTGCATCGCTATGGGAGATAATGCTACTGGTGCAAGCGATGTTTCGAATGCCGCCATTAGCTCGCCGCCCACTGAGAGCAGTGCATAATGATAATAATAGGCGAGAGTAGCTTCATTGCCTGTTGTGGCATCCTGCTCAAAATTGTGAGGGATGGAGAGATAGCCATATATCTCTTTACGTTGTACCGCTTCACGGGCGGCAGCTTCATTGGTAAAGTGGCGGGTTACCTTGAAAGTGGGTACTGCCGATATATTTCTTGTTATTGTCCGTGAAGTTGCTGTGTTATCCTGATCGACAATACCGATAGGTATATTCTCCATTTGTCCGTTGCCGAAGATAGTAGCCATAAAGAAGAGGGTGAACAATGGCAAGACGATACAGACGCCAAAATAAAGGCGGCGTGAAGTCATCCGTGTCCACTCACGACGTAGGACGGAGATTAGTTGATAGTTAGAGGTTGAATATTGAGAGTTATTAGTCATAATTAATAATTTAATAATATACCGATGCAATTCCCCACTGTCCATTGTCAATTGTTCACTGTCAATTGAACAAGCACCGACATTCCCGGCCTTAATCCATCTACAGATTGTGTGGGTCTTGCATGTATTTCAAAAGTTTGTAAATCGTAGCTACCCGTTTGTTTGGTCGATTTCCATGTAGCGAAGCTACCCAACGGACTGATATAATATATCTCAAATTCTACATCTTTTTTAGCTATTGCCGGAACATCTGCTACAAATTTACCTCCCATACGGAAGTTTGGCATTAAATCTTCACGTACATTCAACACCACATGTACATCACTCATCACTACCAGATTCATGATAGGTGTTCCCGGTGCTACGAGTTCTCCGCGTTTGGGGAAGATAGTGGCTATCTGTCCGTCTTCGGGAGCTGTAAGGCGTGCATCTACGAGTAGAGAAGTTACTTCATCCACTGTGCTGCGTGCCGCATCTACCAGACTTCTTGCCGAAGCTTTATCTTCACTCTGTGCACCATCTACCGCCATTTGATATTGTTCATAGGCAGCACGTTCTGCAGCAACTGCTGCTTTGTACATCGCTTCTACCTCATCTTTACGTTGTGAAGTTATCACGCTGTCTTTATATAAAGTAAGTATCCGGTCATAGGTAGTCTTTGCCAATGACAGATCGCTCTTTGTTTTATTCCAAAGTTGCTGTGCAGTAGCCACAATCTGTCGGCGTGTACCTGCATCAATCTTTTTGTTTTGCTGTACAGCTACTTGTTCCAATGCATCCAGTTGGCGATATTTGGCTTCTATGGTCGGACTGTTGATTACTACAAGTGTATCGCCTTGTTTCACCCAGTCTCCCTCGCGTACTAAGAAAGTGTCAATACGTCCGGGCAGTTTTCCACTGATACGTATTTCTGTAGCTTCTGCCTGGCCTTGTAGCACGAGTGGTTGTTTTCTCATTAATATCATACCGATAGATGTAAATAAGAGAACAACTATCAGGACAACAATAAAGGCGATGCTCAGACTTTTTCTGTTAGAAGTTTTCTCTTGTACTTCCTTTGAAGAGGGCGTTACCTCTTTTTTTATATTATCTTCTGTATTCATAATTATGGGGTTGATTATCGTTTCTGTTAATTGAGATTCTTTCGTTTTTTTATTCCTCTTTAAGCAAGTTACCAGGCGAAGTGGCGGCATATTGTTTGAATTGTTCCGGTGTACCACATAGGGCCAGTAGATTCATTAGTGCTACATCATATTCGTAATAGGCAGCCAGTCGGGCTACTTTTACTTTAGCCAGCATTGTTTCTGCATCAATCACCTCGGTTGAAGTGGCCATTCCTTCCGTGAAAGCTTTTTTCCGCATTCGCACCAACTCTTCACTCAACTCAATGGTGGTGTTCAAAGCGCGCACGTTATCCTGTGCCTTTTGCATCTGACTATATAGCTTATCTACTCCTACGGCGAGATCGTCTTTTGCTTTTGCCTGCCCCAGTGCTAATGTCTGTCTGGTGAGTTTAGATTGGCGGATCCGCTTCTCACGTTCCAATCCGTCAAAGAGGTTCCAGGTAAAGCCTACCCCGATCATTGTACGAGGTAACAGATTGCTTTGGATACCGTGTGAATATAATGTCTGTTTGCCAAAGAGTGCAATATTGGGCATATATCCGCTTTGATCAATCTTTACCTGTTGCCTGGCCATGTGTTCCTGTAGGTTTAACTGATTGACAAGATAGTTACTGGTATTTACCGAAAGAATAAATTCCATCTTGGGTGGAAGTGAATCATTTATAAACAGAGGTGAGGAAGGAGTAATCTCTCCATTTTCTCCCTCTATATTGAGCAATGTTTTCAGTGCATTCTGTACAACAGCTTCTTCTTTACGTGCTGCTTCCAGTTCGCGTTTCGCTTCGTCCATATTAACTTGTGCAAAGAGACGTGCCGCTTTGTCTATCATCCCGGTAGCTTCCAGTTTGAGGGCATTCTCATAATGCTTTTCCAATCCACGATAGGTTTCTTCGCGCACTGCCACTACTTGTTGTGCCAGTCTTAATCCATAATAACTTTCGGCTAATAGTGTACGTTGTGTGGCATCCACTTGCGCCCGGCTTTCACGGGCAAGATCTACCATGGTATTTCCTATCTTGCTGGCATGGAATCGTTTACCGCCAGAGAAGAGTACCCATTCGGCAGTAACATCTACTGTTGTGAGATTGCGTGGTGCCAAAGGGAATATCAGCGTATTGGCTCCTATCTGATCGAGTATGCCACTTATAATTTTGTCATCCGGAATAATACTATGTACAAAGTCTTTTGCCGGATCGGTAAATTGTGACAGAGGCTGTTTTACCTCTATTTTCTCTGACATATGTACAAATGCTCCGGTTGATTGCACGCTTGGGTACCAGAATGCGTTCAACTTTCCTTTTTCACTTTTGGCTATTTCCACTCCTTTATCTGCTATTTTTAAACTCTGGTTACCATTGTGCAGTAACTCAAGAGCTTCCTCAAAACTAAGGTGTTGCTTTCCGGAGCTATCTTCTTGTGCTATAACGGTAGGTATAAATAATCCTACCGATAGCATAATGAGAATCATTCGATGGTTTAGGTTCATATTCGTTATTCGTTTATTTCGTGAGAAGTTAACAGATGAAAAAGAAGATTGTTCGCAGACTGTATTTTAAAGCAGAAAAATAAAACCGCGAATTACGCAGTTTAAGGTTTTACTAAACTGCGTAATTCGCGGAATTAAAAAGTTATGTGTAAGAAAGAACCTATTTCATCACCCGGATAGGCAAATCCAACGGTCCGTCATAGGTAGAACGGGTATTTGCCTGTCCTTTCTTCGGTCCTGGTATCAGCGAACTGTAAGTCAGGATGTGGCGTACCCTTTTCTTTTGATCTCGTGTAAACTCGTCCAGATAGCAGAAGCTATAATCCATAATATTCCGTGCTGTAAACGGACCACTCTGGCAGTCGTAACGATGGGCTAAGTCTGCAAAAGAAACATTACCGGACAGGCTTTCCAGCCAATCCATATATTCACCCCTGTCGTAGGTGGGAGTGTCTTCACAATAATCGGTATCTTCGCAAATTTTAACACCGTTTAAAGTAGCCTCGGAGAATGTATGATATAAACCTAAATAGTGTCCAATTTCGTGAGCGAGAGTAATGGCGGCATCATTCTGATTCAAACGTCCATTGATACTTTCTTCATAAATATAAGTACTGTTTATGGATATACAATAAGCATATTGGAGATTATCTCCGGTAATATAGTAGGGGACAGTTTCTGTACCTTCCAGAGGATATCCCTGAGGGGTATATGGGAAATGAGATACGCCTAATGTATTTTCGTCCGTAAAAGTATACACCATTATATTAATGTAGTCGTTTGGTTCCCAGATCAGGTAATTGTAAGTATGGTCATTGGTAAACATAAATTCTTCCATATCAATAGATGCTGATTTCCATTTAATACGTTCTACACCCGGTTCAGACAGGGTATTCCCTTTGGGATCTTCAGTGGCAAGTACAAATTCCAGATTCATATCTACACTATTGGTTCCTGCATGTTTGTAGAGTTCATTCACTCTCTTCAATATTTCCGGCAATCTTCCTTCTTTAACATATTGCGTATTGTTATTTCTGTCATTGTATAGTACATGGAAGATGACAGGAAGTTTATAATGGTATTTTTCCGGGTCAAAAGGAGTACTGGCAGGTTCTTGTTTTAATTTAATTTCTTTATTAATCCCTTGTGAAGTGACTGTAACGACTGCCGTCCTTGCTGTTTTTTCTAAATTTCCTTCAATGTATATCGTTAACTTTTGGTTTTCGAGTCCTGTTTGCGGAGTTACGTTACACCATTTTTTCGAATTGCTGGAGGCAGTCCACGAACCATTACAGGTTATTTCTACTTCTACAGTTTCTCCATCGCTACTGATAGCATTGAATGATGATTGGGAAACTTCAAGTAATAATGAGTCTTTGTTTGAATCTTCGCAGCCAAAACAGAGAAGTAGCAATGCCAGCAGAGGATATAGATATCTCATTTTCATAATAAACATTTTTTGATATGTAATAATTTAATTAGGATATATGTTTTTCATCTTTATTCTTTCTTAGTATGTTACAAAGTTAATCTTTTTTATTTTATTTGTATCCTAAAGCTTGTTATATTAAAAATATTACTCTTCATTTATACCTGTTTCGTTTTTATTAATAAACTCAGTGTAGAGATTATATAACCACATAAATTTATTATTTCTTATTTTTTTCCGCCTACACATTGCTTTTTTACAAAACAATGTTTACCTTTGCCAACGTTTTCGAAGAATAGAAATGTAATGCGGCAGTAGCTCAGTTGGTAGAGCATTAGCTTCCCAAGCTAAGGGTCACGAGTTCGAGTCTCGCTTGCCGCTCAATTGAAAATCAAGCACTTACGTCTTTAGTAAGTGCTTTTTTTGTGTCCTTATTTGTTTTTTAATCCCGTTTATGATGGTTTTGAGAGGGTATTAATTATATTTGTGGTGCAAATTTAGTGCAAATTTTATAGCGAATACAATGGAAGACGTTATATGGAGTTTGAGCACAATTTGCACCAAATTTGCATTTTAACCCTAAAAATAGAGAGGTATGGCGATAGTTAATTTTTATTTGGACACGCGAAGAGAAAAGAAAGATGGGGTATATCCACTTAAAATAAACATACGCCACAAGGGGAAATTCCTTTTGTCAACCGGTTTTTCTGTCGCTGTCGATAAATGGGCAGGAAGTGAATTCTCGAATAAGGTAGAGAATTATAAAACAAAGAATGCTGCTCTGAGAAAATTACTTAACGACATGGAGAATACTATCTTTCGTCTTGAGATGGATGGAAAGCTCCAGGGAATGACTGATAAGTCATTGAAAGCTATTCTTGAAAAATGTCTGCCCGGGTTTATTCCGGAAAAAACAAAATGTTTTATAGATTATCTAACCGATTTCATTAATATAAAAGATAAGGCGGGGACAAAGGCTGTATATACAAGTACACTTAATAAAGTCATAGAATTTGATAGGGCCTGTACTTTTGATACAATGGATCTTGACTGGTTGCGTCGCTTTGAAAAGTGGATGAAAGATAGTGGTATGAAAATAAATGCATATGCTCTTCATTTACGTAATATCCGGGCTGTATTCAATTATGCCATCGACGAAGAGATTACCACTATGTATCCATTTCGGAAGTTTAAGATAAAGAAGGAAGAAACAGCTAAGCGTTGTCTTACTCCTGAGCAAGTTGCCTTACTCCGGGATTATGATTGTGAGGAACATCAAAAACGTTACCGGGATATATTTATGCTCATGTTGTATCTTGTTGGTATAAACGCAGTTGACCTGTTTAATTTAAAGCAATTAGTTAATGGTAAGGTAGAGTATAATAGGGCTAAGACAGGAAAGTTATACTCTATAAAAGTAGAGCCGGAAGCGATGGAAATCATAGAACGGTATAAAGGTGAAAACTGGTTATTAAACATATTGGATACTTATAGTAATTACCAGGATTTTCTACATAGAATGGATATTGGCCTTAAACAGATTGGGCCAGTTACTCGGAAGGGATTAGGTGGTAAGAAGGAACGTGAACCTCTGTTTCCTGATATTTCCAGCTATTGGTCTCGGCATACCTGGGCTACAATTGCAGCCGGATTGGATGTGCCTAAAGAAACGATTTCTGCCGCTTTAGGGCATGAGATTGGATCGGATGTGACATCTATTTATATTAAGTTCGATCAGAGAAAAATAGACGAGGCGAATCGGAGAGTTATCGATTATTTGAATGGGATTAAGGAGTAGTGTCTTTCTATTTTTTATTCTTTTTTATTTGCTTTAAAATCAATAAGTTTAAATAGTGCTATCCCTAAGTCATAAATGACTTCCAAATAGTAAATGAGTGAAGCTAAAACAAATGTTCCTGATATAATATGGATTTTCCATGAAGTGATGAAATCCATGTTCTGTATAAAGTCGCATACTATCAAGATAACAATTAGTGAACAGAGGACGAATATCTGTGCTATTAGTCCATGCCTTAATTCTTTGAATGCGGGCGAAGGATCTATACTGAATTTGTCCTTGATTTTGTTAATCTCGGAGATGATGAGTGTGCTGGTCGGAATATTTATGGCTAGAATGGTGGCTAATAATGATATAATATTATCAGAGAGTCCTTTAATGAAATCTCTGCAACCATTATTAGCTAAATAGCTTAATACGAAGGCTATTGCTAAATACGCTATTATTTTTAGTATTCTATTCATTTAAACTTTTAAATATTTCTTTTATTCCTTCAATATTATCTGCTTGAATTTCTAATTCATCAAAGCTTATTGTTTTTGTCGTATATCCTGTCCTTTGTAGCTTTTTCATTCCTTTTACTCTAAAAACGACAGAGTTACCACTTCCTGAGGCAGCCTGAGTTAATCCTTTTATCTGTTCATTACTTTCCTCTATTTTAAGACATTCTTTCTCGGCAGAATTAAACTCTAATCTGGTTTTAGCACTAAGCGAAGCTTCACTGGCTTGTTTTAACATACTTGAAACACTTTCTGAAACTCTAGGGAGATTTGGATAGTCAAATTCAAATCTTACCATTTTGATACAATCAGGATTACGATTAATTAAATCCCAAAACTCACGTTCTTGATATTCTTTTTTTATTGTAATTGATAACCCTTGATCTGTCAATAAATCATTAAATGCCTTTTTTAAGATTCTTATTACAACACCTGTTTCAGTGAATGCTTTATTTTGTTCTATAGCTATTCTTTGAACATTGGCGTCATTATAAATCAGAATATTAACGCTTGGCTCGTCTGTTTCAGTTTTTATTTGAAACTTTTGCTCTAAATGCACGCTTTTTACATTAGCTAACTTGAAAGCTATTATTCCATCTGAACAAAATAAAAGCTGTGAAGATAGCTTATGATTTCGATGCGTAAATATACTACTTTTTATTGTATTCTCGAATATCTTATTTTTTTGAGACATTAATTCACTTTGATGCCTTAAACGATCTTCATAACCAAAGAGGTTTAACTGAATAGGCAGTGGTTTGAATTGATATGTATATATAGTGTATAGTGCCATAATGATTTTTATTTTGTTAATCGCTGTCTGATTTCCTTGCTCTAATAATTTTTATGATATCTTTTACAGAATCTTTGCTTTTCCACCATAATATTAAAAGGATCGTACCTATAATAGCTCCAATAACTACAACGCAAAAAAAGGCTATTTTAGAAAAATCGTTGTTGAACGTACTGGTTAGTAAAGACACGAAGCAGGTTAACATTACGGAATAGCAGAAAATTGAGAAGTTGAGGAAGATATCAGACTGTCGTCCTTTTTCCAGTATATCAAGTTCATTTTCTTTTACTTCATATAAAATCACACTGTCAACCTTCTTCCGTACGACTTTACACCCTACGTCAGCTACATCCAATTTTGGAGCAGGCGGTGGGAGTACAGCCGGTAAAGTTTGTTTCTGTGTCGGTGCAGAAGAATTAATTTTATTCTTCAACTTGTTTAGCTTTACACCTGTCCTATTCCTGTTCATCTGTTCCTATATTTTTCTTAAGCCATTCACTGCTTTCCAAAGAAATTCTCCAGGCCGCAGCAGTCATTTCTCCAACGTATACCCGCAAATCATTTTCTATTCTTTCATAGATAGAATCTCTTAAAAGACTAACTTCAGTATTTTGAAAAAGTTTTATTGCATATACGTTAGGTAGTAGAACTATCCATTCCCCCAACTCTCCTAAAAGAGATTCAACGTCTTCTTTTTTAGCATTTTGCCGTAATTCGATGGCAACTACAAAAAGTGTATTGTTCATATTATATTTTTTTTAAAGATCAAAAACGAACTATTTCAAATGAAAATGGTTACTTTTGTTATAAAGTAGACCGATATGCAAGACTTGTATAAACGAAAAATATTTATCTTATTATTTGCTATAACTATATTGCTTGCTGTTATAGTCTCACTTATCTTAGCGTATTTTATATTTATAGCTTGAAATTTTTTTCATGATGTTTTTTTGATTATTGTTTAGTGCATTTATTAAAAAAGAAATATTAGACTTGTTACAGATGTAAGCACAGCTTTTCTAAAATTCTTATTTTGGTATAAAAGTTTGATAAATGGCCTCAATATTTGTATTACAATTCTTGGTAACATTGCAAAGAGACATGTAGTGATTCCAACAATAAATATTGCTATTAAGAGACATGGCAAGAAAGAATAACTATTACTACTAAAAGTAAAACAAAAAACACTACCTATAAACATAGGTATGAACCACTTACATTCTATAAACATGCTTTTGATAACTTCCCAATTATTCAGATGCGGTTTAATGCTTGATCCGGATAGTATTATGAAAAACCAACAGTATAGGGATATAAGAATGAAGGTAGCGTTAACGAATGGAAGACGTGACATGTTACCCAATATTATTGGTGTTGCAATTAATCCCCACTTTATTTGTTTATCTATTTTTACCCAATCATCACTAAGAAATATTCTTAACTGCTTCTTTAGAATACACTTTAAATTTCTATAAATAGGTGCTTTTTTGACAAAAGAGAGGTAACTTATGATTTTATGATACAAATACACTAATATCCCCAAGGTAATGGCTGATAATACTGGATTATCTATAAATCGACGAATTAAGTAATCTAAAAACTGTTCCATTTTAATAATAGGTTTAATTCTATACTGTTTTGTTTATATGATAATAACTAATCTTAATTTATCGGCTGTCTCAGAATACAAATGCCAATCCAGCTCCGTTTTCTGTTGCTTGTAACTGTAAGCACTTTCCTGCTTTTGTTTTATAATTTATTGCGCTAATTTCTAATGCGATTGCGGTAATGGCAAATATACTTCCGCCAATAATTAACCCTTTAGCTTTATTGGTCATTTTAGGTTTACCATTATCGTTGAGTTCAAATTTATCTTTCAGACTACCGTATCCGATCAGAAGTCCGGCGGATACGCCAGCACACCCAATAGCTCCATATTGGTAATTATATGATTTATTCATATATACACCTGCACGGGCCGTATTGGACATTGCAAGAAACTCTTTTTTGCGCGATTCTTTCTTTTCTTTAAAAGGATCTACGTAAGTGTCACCATAGTTACTTTTACGGTTGTGGATGTTATCTACCGTATGCTTTACACTTTTCTGTGATTTAGGTTTTGTTTGCCCATATGCACTTAATGGGAGCAGTAAAATTAAAGCAAGTAATAATTTCTTCATAATACTGTTTTGTTTATATGTTAATGGTTATTCTTTAAAGTTTTTTGGGAGTATATATCATTCTACTTGGAAATCATACACGGGCATGAATCCGCCGGAACCGTTAGGTCCTAAAAACATAAAACAGTATTCACCCGGAGTAGGCTCGTTTATAAATGATATTTCGTATAGGTCCTTCTCTTATTTTTGTTGTTTGCAATTCTATTCCTGTTTCGTCTGCTACCCCCATTGTTATTCCAGCGTATATATTGACCTTTCCTACCATAAGTTCTCTCGTCGTCCTTTTAGAAATGAATTTTGCTAAAATAAAGTCCTTAGGGGTGTGGTCTGGCGTGAATGCAAAATAAGTATACATCGTTGTTGGGTCTATATTAGAAGTGAAGTATAAGTAAAACTTTGTGCCTGATGTAGCTATATTGTCTGACTTGCTTCCACGGAATATAGTTTTCATTGTTGTGCTCGCTATTCCCATTGTTAATGCTCCTGCTAAAGCGTTTGATTTAGTCTGCGTATACTTTATAGGCTCTATTTTTTGCATGTCGTCTCCATTTTTCATGTAAATGCCTATACTGTCAGTTTGAGCCGTTAATATTGATATGGGTAATAATAGTAAAAGTGTGAATAGTCCCTTCATTGTATTTTGTTTATGTGATAATAATCAGTTGTTTTGTTTTTATTTGTTCCAGATAATTTTCATAGGAACACGTGTTATTCTGCCTCCGGAATATTTCTCTGTTGATCGGCAGCAGTGAAAGCATTCTCCGTTCCGAGGGCAGTTTGTTTTTTCGATGTGAAAAGCTGTAGCTCATGTTCAAGCATTCCTATCTTATGCGCTTGATCTTTTATTATTTCATCTTTCTCGGCTATTGATTTTTTGTATTCTTCGAATGGTATCATAAGTACAGAAGAATTGGCTTGAATAGATGATTGAGTCTGATGAATTGATTTTAGAATCATATCTCCAGTTCCGCGAAGCAACCATTCTGCTGATAAATCATTGAAGTGAAGAAGAAATTCTCCTGCTTTTTCGGCTGATATACTTTTTGCTTTAATTAATGCACCTTTACCCCATGAGAGTGTATATTCTGCCTTTGTGGGACTAATAGATTTATAATCAAGATATTGAAATAATCTTTCTTTTATTTCCATGTTTCAGTTGTTGTTAATTATATTTAAACGAAGAATATAATCTCCGATATTTGTTTGTATGGAAGAATATAATCTTCATATTTGCATTGTCAATCAATCTAAAACAGTTTTGATAAACAAAACAAAAGTGACAATTCACAAAAATAGCAATTATAATTTAAATACACTATTATGGAAGAGATAAATAACAAGAAAGGAAGCGGTGCTATTTTACAACATATGATATTCCAAGCACTAAAAAAGCTATGGAAATCGATATATAAGCCAAAGCCTCAACAATCTTGCACCACCGAGGAAGATATACTCCATAGGATACAACAGGAGAGTTGGACTGTAGAGCTTTATCAAGTGAATCGCGATATGATTCTAGCTCCTTCCGTGAAAGCCATACTGAGTGATAATATACTAAAATCATGGTTAACAAGCTACCCACCGACAGTAGTAGTATCCCAGAAGCCATGCAAAAATGAAATAATTGGCTACCGGAGTCTTTATCTCCAAGGGAAATTAGTACTCCGAGGAGAGTTGATGATACAAGCACAATCTGACGGTGCCATGAGACTCGTGACGAATTTTTTTGATCCACTAAGGATTTAAGTTCTTTAGAGGCTACTATAGGAGCTTCCTCTGTAAAAAAATAACTCATATGCTTAATTTTTTAAGTTTGGTAACCGCAAAATTAAGCAATCTCCCGGAATGAGCGTGCAGCCGTCAATGGAATTGACCCGGGAGAACCAATAATTATAATTTAAAATCATAGGAGATATGGCAAAAACATTAACAGTAGAAAGAGGCTCAGTATCAAAGCTGGCAAGATTATTTGAGTGTACAGAGCAAACAGTTCGTAACGCTATTAGAGGTGTAACTATTGAGGGTGATGCTGAGCGCATTCGTGTTGAGGCAGTAAAACAAGGTTTTGCAGTAAAAGAGAAACCTTTGACAATGGAAGAGTATAACCGGTATTACAAGGAGGTATAACCATGGAAACATTATTATTAAATTCTATTGAAATTACAATATCCGGTAATGTAAAAGCTCCAATCAAAATTGATTTTATCTGAATAATTGAATATTATTTAGAATTGTTCTAAATTAAAATCCCGTTTAAGAAGGTTATTTACGGTTATTACAGGTTTTTAATTTGACTATTTAATTTTCTGAAAATTAGATTTTTATATTTTGAAAATGTATAATAAATTTGTGACAATGAATATGGATAATACAGTATTAAGTAGTAATTCATTCTCTACGATAGAAGGAGGTGTAGAGATGCAACTTTTAAGCTTCCCAACTGGTAAGGAACTCTGGATTCATTCAGAAAAGAATGGTTCAATCACCTTTGATATTAATGAGGCGATAAGGTTGCGGGATTATTTGAATAGTCTTGATCTGAAATAAAAATAGAATTATGGGACGAACAAGAAAAACAGTAAAAGTCGAGCCGGCCCCCAAGCGTTGGCTCAACAAACAGGAGGCAATGGCCTATCTGGGAGTAGGGGAGGATTACTTACAGGGGTTGAGGGAAAATGCAGAAGTCTCTTTTTATCAAAAAGGCAGAATGATATGGTATGAATTGGCAGGTCTTGATCGGTTTGTACTTAAAAACAAAGTAGTATGAAAGTATTACCCTTGACTTTTATCTGGTGTATATCCTTTGTTACAATGGCTATCACCTGTATGGATTGTGATCTTATTTTCTGGTTAGCATTCTTTGTATTTGCAGCCGATAGTATCTACATGGGAAAGAATACAAAGAGGTTTGAGAGGGAGATTGACGAATTGTTTGGAAAATAATCAGTAAAATAAGTAACAATGAAGAAAGTATGCAGGATTCCAGAAGGTAGTGAATTTGTCACGGCTGAAGTGACAGATAACAGCATAGTATTGTTGTTTGAGCCTAAAGCTACCAAAGCCTTTCTCTGTGATATCACAAACGATTTAGAGTATATACCAAACCTTGGTGATCTTTCCATTTTTTGGAGTCAGGAAAGACCTGGGGCAGCTATTGTAGCCCGGTTAAGTGATTATAACTTTTCCGAAAAAGAGAGTCTATTTAAATCCTCCAATGGTTTGTGGTATCATCATGCCATTAGATTTCGTAATGAAGAACAATACAATAAAATCATAAGTCATGGCCGGGAAACCCAATCTGAAAAAGAAGCTTGATGTAGTATTCAGCCTTTTCATTCGTCTGCGCGATGCAAGAAAAGATGGAACTTTCAAATGTATCTCATGCGGACAGATAAAGTCTTTTGATCAGGCAGATTGCGGACATTATATCAACCGTCAGCATATGTCTACACGATATAGTGAAATAAATTGTAATGCCCAATGTCGGTCATGCAATCGATTTGACGAAGGAAACATTCAAGGATACCGGAGAGGGCTTTTTGAAAAATATGGTGTCACCACAGTTATATTACTTGAATCAATGAAGAACCAGGTGAATAAGATTTCTGAGTTCGAGTATAAGGCAATGATTGCCTACTACAAGAAAGAGATAAAGCGACTGAAGCAAGAAAAGCAAATTGATTGAGCTATGCCTGAAATATGCAAAACGGATATAAGGACCATTGAACGGCTGCTTCGGCAATGCTCAGAGGAAATAGAAGTTCTTTCTTCTCCCACATCTCCGGTACGGGACCTGGTACGGAGGTGTAATAAGATGAGAAAGAAATTGAGTAAGTCATTATCAAATCACCCTGCTGAGATGCAGGAATAACTAATCATTTAAAGAAGCCGGTGAAAAGGACACTGTCGGGACAGCCCCGGTTTAAGTTTTAATTTTATCAATCCCTCCCGGTGAAATATCCGGGAGTTTTAAACCTTAGGTTATGACTAAAGTAGATATCGGAAAGATTAAATGTGATTGTCGGTGTTGTCAGCGTGCCGGTCCTGTAGAGAATTTAATGTGTTACTGTCCGATTCATGGATGTAATCGCTCTGTGGGAGCAAGAATGTGTCTGTACTTTTTAAAGAGAAAATAATGATATATCAAATAGATACTCGTTTTTACGAGAATTGCCAAAGGACTTATTATGCTGATTCCTTTAAACCTGCATACGAGATGTTTAGGAGGTTAGGTGATAAGTTAATTCGTACAAGCCTGTTTATCAGGGGTAGGATGTATGAAAGAAAAGAAGGTGAGATAAGGCATGGTGTATACTATAACGGATTCAAACAGGAATCAAAAGCTGTAGAGATTACTATGCAGCCATATTATGGATTACAACATGTAAAGTTGTCAACCTTATCAGAGGCAATAGAAGATTTGCATTGGGCCATTTTCAATAAAGAAATGGCCGAGTGTGTGCCAGGGCTGAATGATATAAAGTTTCATTATGGAAATAAATATAAAAAATAAAGATTATGAGTAAAGTGGATTTTAAGAAGCTCAGGGTTGGTGGAACTCCGGTCAAGTATTCTTCAGATAAAAAGATTAAAGCATTACCATCTAAAGCTGGATGTGGAGGTTGTACCTTTCAAAATGAATTTGGAGCAAAGCATTGCCAAATGTCTCAATTCTGTATAGGCCATCTGAGACCAGACAAGACTCCGATAATATTCGTTGTGTTTGATTCACAAGGCAAACAATGTTTGATAAAGTGATTATAAAAGCAACGATTGATACTGCTGACATTGATACAATTGTACTTCGGAATTACCTTGAACAATGTACGGAGGGCGATGAGGTTTATTACAAGTCTACTGCATATGCAAACTTTGACGGTTGCTTTATTGAACTTCATGGTAACAGATTACGGTGTATATGTTCTATTTGCAAGCTCTACTCTAAAGGGAAAACAGGTAAGTTGGATAACAGCCGTCCGATAACCTTTGCAATGGCTGTAAGGACAATTAAGGAAGTCTTGTTAAGGTTATGTGTCAGGATGGAGAATGCAGTGGTAACATACTACGAGATCGGGATTACAATGAAAATGTCCCTTCCTGCAGATTCTTACATAAAGCAGATGTACGAGGTTTCCGGGAAATATCTCTGGAATGATGCGAACTATTCGGCATTCAAGCAGCAGACTACGGAGAAAAGTAAGTACTTCCGTAAAGTGCTAAAGGTGTACGATAAAACCTTTGAGGCGGGAGAGAAAGGGCGGAATGTCGGAGCTAATATTCTGCGTATTGAAACGATATATAAACACCAGTCTGTCCCGATGACAGAATTAACGGATAACTTTTTCCTGTCCAAAGTCGGCCGTATATTTTATAAGGATTGGTCAGAGATATGCTTTGTCAGGGAGTTGTCTGCTGCAAAAGGAGTAAAGATCTCTCAGCTTGATCGGGCCAGGGAAATATACCGAATTGGAGTGACCCGTTACAAAGAGCGTTACAAACAACTCTATTTGGGCGGGAAACTGACAAAAAAACAATGGGAAACGATACGCAACTTTGCCAATGGTTGGCCGGAAGAACGTAAGAAATATGTAGAGGAAATAGGTGAGTTGGAGCGTGAATTCAAGGATAAACTTTTGGCTGGATATCAGACAGGGATATTTACGCCTATTTGTAAAAGTTGTTAGTATGTTGATAATCAATTGTTTATGTAAATATATAAAAGCACCTTATAGTGCGTGATTAAAGTGTTTATAATCAGTCGATTATTGAGCTAAGAATGAGAATTTAACACTTTACGGCAACTTGTCCTATACAGCCCAGAGGGTTGTCAGGTAACTGACATTAAAGGGCTGATAACTTTTTATTATAACTTAAAATAGAAATATATGAAATCATCACAAGACTTTAAGAAAGCAATCCAGGCATACTTGGATTTACGTGCAAAAACAGATAAGTTGTTTGCTGTATCCTATGCTAAAACAAACAAGAACCTTGACGATTGTTGTAACTATATCCTCGGTGAAGCCAAAAAGCGGGGTAATGCTGTTGCAATGACTGATGAAGAAGTGTACGGCATGGCAGTTCATTACTACGACGAGGATGATATTAAGATAAACAAGGTTCCGGCTAATGCGAGAACTTCTGTAAGTACTCCTGTATCGAAGGCTGTGGAACTTACTGAAGAAGATAAGGAGAAGGCTCGTCAAGTGGCGATTCAACGTCTGGCCGAAGAACAACACGCATTACTCAAGAAAAAGCCGTCACGGGCAAAGAAAGAGGTAACTGAAGTTCAACAGATGTCACTATTTTAACTATGAAACCGAGAACAAAACTTCAATTCAAGATAATGGAGCTGAGCAATCGCTTACCCATGTTCGGTTTGGAAGTCGACAAATGGGCAAAAGAAAAGGTTGTCAGTCACAACGGATATCGCACAAAGAAGTTTATCTACTGTACAGAGTGCGGCCAGTACTTCGATAATACCGGTATCAAAGACGGAAGAAAAGAAACGTGCCCTCATTGTGGTGCCGATTTAGTTATAACCACCTCTAAGAAGCGTACCGATAAAGAAGAACGGTTCTTTTGTATCGTGGATAAATTTGAGGAATACCAGGTATTCCGATATGTCTATATTCTTCGCTCTAATCGTACTGGGAAACCAGTTCATTATTTCATCGATGAAGTAATGCAGAAATGGATGTCAGATGACGAAGTGGTTACTATTATAGCCAAAGGTCGTTTAATGAATTCAGCGTACATGTTTGACGGTTGGTCTCATAGCTCTGAAATGCAAATCCGGACACGTAGTATGAGCTATAATTCATTCGATTATGAAGTATATGTACACATGACCTATCCGGTTCAAAAATGGAAGAGTGAGTACAAGAAATACGGTGTCAACCGACAAATCAAAGGTGCTGATCCTTACTGGCTCTTGAAGGGTGTAAAGCATGAACCCAAAAATGAAACATTACTCAAAGCCAAACAATACAACCTACTTGGATATGTGACAAATGGTAACGCTTCTTTCATTAATAGGTATTGGCCAACGATAAAAATCTGCATCCGGAACAAATATATAGTCAAAGATGCAAGCATGTACAATGATTACCTTCAACTCCTGGAGAGATATCATAAAGACCTGCGCAACGCTTATTATGTTTGTCCCAAGAACTTTCGTAAGGCTCATGACTATTACGTTGTCAAGCGTCGGAAGGAACAGGAAAAATCCGAGAAAGAACGACTGGAATGGGAAATGCTCAAACAGAAGGAAGCAGAAAAGAAATTTCTTGAGCGGATCGGTAAGTTTGTAGATTTGGTAATCTCCGACAACAAATTAACTATCGTTCCTCTGAAATCTCTCGATGAATTCAAGCAGGAAGGGGACACCATGCACCATTGCGTATTTACCAATGGCTATTGGAAACGTTCTGACTGTCTTATTCTATCTGCCCGTATCGGAGACAAGCGCATAGAGACCATTGAAGTGAATCTTAAAACGCTCGATGTAGTTCAATCTCGCGGTGTCTGTAACAATAACACAGAGTATCATGAACGTATTATACAGCTTGTGAAGGAGAATATAAACCTAATACGCCAGAAATTAACGGCGTAAATCTGAATAGAAATGAATGAAATAGAATGGAAATCGATTCCTGGCTATTCTAATTATCAGATAAATACTCATACTTTATCTGTTAAAAATCTGAATACAGGAAAAGAACTAATGATAAGAAAAGGAATGGTTCGATTGATAAGTAATAAAGGGAATGTAACAATTAATATGCCTCGATTATTATTCTGTGTGACTAAGAATATTACTCCTAACCAGGTTCCAAGGAATATAATTATTGTGATAGAAGATGGAATGCCTGTTGCTTATGATAGAAGTTCGTACATGTCAGATAAGATAAAGTCTGTTTATCTTGAAAAAGCGAACAAGACCCCTATTGAGTCTTACATGAATGCTCGTGCATTCATTGATAGTGTTATAACTGCTATGGAAACTAAAGATTATACCCATGTCGTGAAACATCTATATGGTCATAGAACCAAGCTACTTGGTCGTGTTATAAAAAATGGTGTTATGAAAGATGAAGACGAAGCAAAAGAGCTTGTTTCTGCTGCTATTGAAAGGACTATCTCTAATATAATATCAGGGGTTTTAGTCTTTTTTCCTTTCCAGTACATGTACGGTGTTGCTAAGGGTATTTCAATTGATATACATCGAGCAGAAAAAGAGATGAGAAGTTTTATCCGGTCTAATCCTAATTACAGATCATATGACAAAAGTAGAGCTATTTAGTTTGTTTAAGATAGAGGACTTAAAAGACCTTCCTACCGCTGTAATGTCTTTATTAGAAGGTGATTTAAACTATCGAGACGATATTTACCGAGAACTAATCCGGCTTAATAATAATGATATGTCTCATGACTGGTTTCAGGAGATGTATGAGACGGAATTATCAGAGCGTAAACAAAAGGGGCAGCACTTTACCAGTATCGAGGCTTCTATTATCCTCTCAATCATTTCCGGACAGAAAGGTGCTATCCATGAGCCTACTGCAGGTTGTGGCGGACTACTCATAGCCGACTGGTGGCAAAGATGTAGTAAAAAGATGCCATGGGAAGTATTTCCGTCACAAAACATGATAACATGCTGGGAACTCTCTAACCGATCAATGCCTATATTGCTATTGAACCTGTCAATCCGTGGAATAATGGGATATGTGTATCATGGAGATGTTTTGGAAAAAGAAATAAAGCAGAAGTATATTCTCCTGAACAGGAAAGATGATACTCTTGCATTCTCAGAGATAATCAAAGCTAATATTAACGATGAAATAATGCAAAAAGATGGAATTGACAGATGTATATAATGCGTGGCTACCAGTTAAAAGAAGGCAAGTTAAAATGTCGTCACTGGCTTGCTATCAACTTATTTTTATGAATGTACTACAACCTAAGTTTGGAAAAACACACGTAGAATCTTTGAGTAAAAAAGTCGTTATGCCATTTATTTATGAACTTCTTGATTCTGGAAGTAAATCAGTGAAGTATTGCCGCGATATACTTATAGTTCTAAGAATGCTTATACGGTTTGCCGGAGATGAGTTAGATCTTGATGTTCCCGATTCAATTTGGAAAGTTGTTTGGCCTACTAAAAACAAAACGGGTAATTCTCATGTCGAAAGATATTCCAATGCAGAGTACAGGAAGATAGTAGATTACGCGATTGCCAATCCGTCTCCCCTCAGCCTTGGTATATTAATCACAATCTGTACCGGGATGAGAATTGGCGAAATCTGCGCTTTACAGTGGAAAGATGTTGATTTGGATGAAAAAACTATTCATGTAAGTAAGACGATGTTACGCATATATGTTCTCGATAATATAGGCACTGATCGGAAAAATACAAAAATACAAATAGGTTCTCCGAAAACGTCTTCATCGGACAGGTATATCCCAATTCTTAAGAGTATTCTCCCGATTATAAAGAAATTTCATGCCGTGTGCAATCCTGATTATTATGTCTGCACATGCTCGGATAAATATGTTGAGCCGCGACTCTTTCGTAGCTATTATACGGACTTTATATTGGAAAAAGTGAAAATAGGGCATTGTATAAAATTCCACATGAGGAGACACACATTCGCCAGTACGCTCATAGAAAACAAGATGGACATAAAGACAGTCTCCACCATTCTCGGTCATTCGGACATCAATACTACACTGAACATTTACGTTCATCCGTCAGAGGATGCGAAGAGAGATGCTGTTAATGTAGGTTTAAAAAAAATATTCAAATAATTCAAATCAATAAAGAAATAAGTATTTATGAATGAATATTATATTGGTCTCCAAGTATTATTACCGATATAATAAAAAGAGCAATCAGCATGATTACTATGATTGCTATAAACCAGACAATAATATTTGTAATTTTATATTTACTTGACATATATATTAGATGTTATGCAAATATATAGAAAAAAGTAATATAATGGCCAAAACTGATAAGAAATACAATGAATAAAATAAGATTATAATATGGGAAATAAAAAGAAAATTTTGACAAAGAAAGTCTATTCAAGGGTTACTCCGGAAACTTATAAGCGTCTGAATGAGATAAAAGACAAATATGGCTTTAATAGTGTCTATGAGATAGTTCAAAGTCTGATACATTGTTTCTTGCGCGTAGCTGATCGTGAATCAGATTCGCAAATGGAACCAGTTCCCTATGATATTGAATCAATGTTTGATGAGTTTTCAGCAGCAGAAAAACATGTTGAATTCGAAAAGCCTAAAAGAATATCTATAATAAAATCTGTAAATGATGAGTAGAAACCCAATATATAAGCAGTTGATCAGATCTAAAGAATGGAAACTGTTAAGAATAAAAAAGCTAAAAAGTAACCCGTTATGTGAGCAATGTAAACAAAGTAATAAAATTGTTCCTGCTACAGAAGTACATCATGTTATACCTGTAGAGTCAGTTATTGGGTATTACCAAATGAAGCAGTTAATGTTTCAATACTCAAATTTAAAGAGCCTGTGTCATTGTTGCCATGTAGAAATACATCGACAATTATTCAGTCATACTAAGGAGTCAGTACAAGCCAACAATAAAAGAAGAACGGAATCTTTTGTTTCCAAATACCTGAGATAAACATTAAATGATATTAAAAAGAATATCTTTTGTCTCATTCTCTTTGTGGATGATATTAATATTCATATCTTTGTATTGTATTAATCAAGCGATAATTAACATGAAGTACAATGAGTTACATCGGATTCTAAAGAAAAATGGTTGTTATCCTTTGGGAAAGACGCAAGCAGGCCATCCTCTTTGGTTCAGTCCCAAAACAGGTAAAGAGTTTACCACTAGCCACCATGAAGCACAAGAGGTTGCAACCGGAACTCTAAAGAACATCAAAAGATTGGCGGGGATTTAATTCCCGCCTTCTTCCGAGTAATTATATTAAATAAAAAGATAATTGAATATGAAGAAAGTTAGAGTATTTATTGAAAGAGCTTCTGATGGTGATTATAGTGCATATATGCCGGATGAGGATAATCTATCTTATGGGATAATCGGTACTGGTCACACTATTGATGAAACGTTGAAAGACTTTAATGCTGCTTATGAAGGTATGAAAGCGTATTATGCTTCTGAAGATAAACCGTTCGAGGAGGTAGAGTTTGAGTTTAGCTATGATATTCCTTCATTTCTATCGTATTATAGTGATAAGTTATCTTTGGCCGGTCTTGAGCGTATTACTGGAGTTGCACAGGGACAATTAAGTCACTATGTTACAGGTCGCAGAAATCCAAGCAAAAGGACTGTTGAAAAAATACAATCAGCTTTGCAACAGTTTGGAAAAGAATTAAGCAATGTTCATTTCGTTTGATTAATACACTTACCTATGTACATTGCCAGCCCTGCCCTAATAAGGCAGGGCTTTTCTATTATGATAGTTTAAAGAGATTTTGCTTGTATGTATTAGAAAGAATATAACAAGTAATACATCATTATATTGGATAGCAATCTCCATCCCGGGGGGCTTTTTTTATGACCCCACCTATGTGCTGGAAACCCACACGTCCCTTCTCCGTCATACGTGACATAAAATCATAGGGGGAGGGTCTAAGAACAAATTATCAAGGGGGGGGAGGGTATTCATATAAAGTGCCACCCATAACGATTATAACGGAGGTTATGATATAAGACAGTGTTATGGATGACATAGAAAAAATAAAAAAAGACCTACGTTCTGCATTAAAAAATCAAAATGCTTACTCAAAAGCAATGGAGAAAGCCGTGGAAGCAGCTGCAGATTCTATATTATTTGCTGGTAAGCTTGCTATTGAATTAAGAGGCATATCCGGGGTGTTTGATGATAAGGATGGAAATAATGTCAATGTACAAAAAGCATATCTCTGGTTAAAGTCAAGCGAATATTCCTTGAAATGGCTAAGAGAATTACATCTGACACCCGACAGTATCGGTGCTGATACTACAAATGACGAAGTAGAGGAACTTAAACGAAAGGTACGTGATGTTAGAAAGGGCTGATATCATAAAATTAAAGCAAGATACCGTATCAAGATTGAGTGGTATTGATGTGGATGCGTATGGGATTTATGATACAGACGAACGTTTATATAACTATGTAAAATCTGTAATCGATAATCCAGAGGATCATAATTTATATGAGTTACTATCTATATTACGCTTTTTTCGTTTGCTGGAAACGTATATATTTAAAAGTTCAGAGATAAAAGCCTTTATAGTTTTCTATGAGTTTTTGAAGTTTTCGGGTCTGAAAGGACGTACCAGATACAAACTTACTCCTATACAGGTTTTCCAGTTTGCCAATATTTTAGGATTTTATAAAACCCCGGAAAAACGTTTGTGTCGTGATGCTCTATTGTTTGTCCCTAGAAAATATAGTAAAACCACCTCTGTAGCTTCATTAGCTATTTATGATCTGTTATTCGGAGACTCTAACGCACAGGTTTATGTAGCAGCAAACAGCTATGATCAGGCACAAGTCTGTTTTGGGGAAATAAAAAATATACTTAAAAGCCTGGACCCTAAATTCAGACATTTCAAAATAAATCGAGAGCAAGTTTTCAACAAAAGTCGCGGGAGCACATCATTTGCCCGCTGTCTTGCTTCTAATCCGGATAAACTTGACGGTTTAAACGCTAGTATGGTTATACTCGACGAATACTCTCAGGCAGACAGCGCTGAATTAAAGAATGTATTAACTTCTTCTATGGGGGCGAGGGTTAATCCTTTGACTATTGTCATTACAACTGCATCTGATAAACTTGAAAGCCCTTTTGTCGAAATGCTGGAGTCTTACAAATCAGTTCTTCGCGGGGAGTCTGACAATGATTCCATTTTTGCACACATTTTTGAACCGGATATAGACGATGCAGAAGATGATCCACACACATGGGCTAAAGTTCAACCTCATCTTGGGATTACAGTACAATCCGATTTCTATGAAAATGAGTATCGAAAGGCACTTATGACGGCAGATGACATGATGACGTTCCGTACCAAATTATTAAACCTCTTTGTTCGGAATGCCGATTCCGTTTGGTTCACATCTGATGAAATAGAATCCATGTGTAAACAGGATGATGATTTACAGTCTTTAAAGAATTATCCTGATGCAATGGTAGCTGTGGATTTGTCTGTTAGTGACGATTTTAGCGCAGTAAGTTACAATATTTACATTGAGTCTACCAGAACATTTCATATACATACAGATTATTATTTTCCGCGTGGTAGGCTAAAGGATCATCCCAACAGAGAATTATATGAAAAGTGGGTATCTTCAGGACATTTAAGATTGTGTGATGGTGATGTAATAGATTATCGGTTAATTGTCAACGATATAAACAGTCGAAACAATAAACAGATATGTATCCTTAATATCGGTTATGATCCATTTAAAAGTGTAGACTTTATTAACATGATGGCCGCAAGTGGAGCTAAAAAAGTATTACTTCCCATCAAGCAAACATATGGTACTTTCACAAGTCCGGTTGAAAGCTTCGAGATAGCAGCGAGAACTGGCCATGTTACATTTAATAAAAACCCCATCAATTGGTATTGCTTCGGTAATGCAGTGATGGATGAAGATCGATTGGAAAACAGGAAACCCATTAAACGTAGCAAGAATGCAAAGATAGACGGTGCAATTACAGCATTGATGACATTTTACCTATATAATAATTTTGAACGATGAACTTGAAATTTTGGAAAACGAATAAAAAAGAACCGGACTTAGCACTGGAACCGGTTAAAGAGCGTGGATATTTCGAAACGGTCACTTCTCCGGATGTAACCATACGTAATATTAATGAACCCGTCAGTATGATAATTGGACCGGAAACAGCCATGAAACTGGCGACTTACTATAGGTGTGTATCCATTCTTAGCGGAAGTATTGCTTCACTTCCAATGCAATTGAAACGGAAGAAAAACGGTGTATTCATGGTCGATGAAGAGAATCCGTTGAACTATCTGTTAAGCGTACGTCCAAATAGTAGGCAGACAGCCAGTGAAATGATCCGTAATGCTGTTATCCAAATGGTAAACGCCGGGAATGCCTATATATACCCAGAATGGAGAGGAGAAGAGTTGTATAGTTTGATATTGCTTAGTCCGGGGAGTGTGAGCTATGATAAAATGCTGAATATCTATATGGTAAACGATCCGGTAAACAGTATCTATGTGACATTGGACTGTGATGAAATCATACACTTACGTAATATGAGTCTTGATGGTGGATACACAGGAGAAAGTACAATTCGGTATGCTTCAAAGGTTCTTGGTATTGCGGCAAGCGCAAATAATCAGAGTGAATATAATTTTCAACCGGGAAATACTTATAAAGGTTTTATAAGCGGTGATGCAGAGAGTACTGTTAAAGGATATAAGGAGTATAAAGAATCCCAACTTGAAGATATTGCCTCTCGTTTCCGCGAAGAATTGAGGAAGGGAGAAACGATCACATATCTACCAGGTCAAACTAAATTCAACCCTCTATCAATGTCTCCTGCCGACATTCAGCTAATGGAGCAGAACAAATTTTCGGTATTGGATATCTGCCGTTTTCTTGGTGTACATCCGGATAAGGCGTTTGCCGGTCAAAGCCAGAACTACAAAGCTAGCGAAATGAGTCAGGTACAATACATGACAGATACTTTACAGCCGATGTTGAGGCAAATATCTAATGAATTTTATGTAAAACTGATATCTAAAGGATTATATAGTAAATACCGCATTGAATTCGATCTGGATGCTTTCTATCAAACAGATATCGAAACTATGACCATGCATATGGAAAAATGCATTCAGTACGGAATATATACAGTTAATGAATATCGCGCTAAAAAGGGGCTTTCTCCTGTTTCCGGAGGTGATGAACCTATGATAAGTTGTAATGTAACCCCACTTAAAACAGTCGGAACTAAAAATAATACTAAAAACTCAAATAAAGTGCCACCCGTGAACAGAGAAAATCAGGTAGTGTAAAGAGATGTGTATGGAAAAATTAGAAATTAGAAGTTATGGCGGTGATGCCGCCCCGAAATTAACCTCTGAAAGGAGGATTGAAGGATATGCAGTTGTTTTCGGGCAAGAAAGTAAATATATATATGATCCTGTACTTCGGAAGTGTTTTATAGAAATCATTGAACCGGGAGCTGTTACGGAAGAATTGATAAGGGGTAGTGATATAAGAGCACTGATAGAGCATAATTATGAACGAATGATTGCAAGAAGCAATTTGGGAAAAGGTTCTTTGAATCTGAATCTCGACACATACGGATTAGGATACGGATTAGACTCTCCTGGTACAGCTGATGGGGATTACTCTGTTGAAATGGTGAAAAGAGGGGATATATTCGGCTCATCCTTTGGTTATTGGACTGATGAGAAGAAAAATGTTACCTGGTCGAAGCGTTCAGATGGAATTATACTTCGCAGAGTTCATAAAATTGATATTATCCGAGAGATAAGTATTGTTGCAAATCCCGCGTACATAGGAACAGAAGTAAACGTTCGTAGTATTGAAAGTAATTTCGAGCAACCGGATGATAACTATAAGAAAGACTTAAAAGAATTACGTAACTTAATAAAAATGTAAGATGAAACCAGAAGTAAGAAGAAACAGAGTCAGAATCGCAGAGATTAACACCCGTTTGAGTGAGATGGCTGATTCGGTAGAAACAGAAAAAAGATCCTTAAGCCAGGATGAAATTACGGAAAGAGATGCTTTAGTGCAGGAAAGAGAGATTTTAAAGCTCCGTTCTGCTCGTTTGACGAGTGATGATGACAAAGTAAATGATCAGGAGGCAACTTATGAAAGAGCTTTCACGGAAGCTGTCTTTTCCATTGTAAAAAAACGCTCATTGCCGGAAGGTTGTGAAGGATTTGTAAGTGGTGAAGAAATAGCAATTCCCTTGAATCGTTCCGTACAAAATACGGCCTCTGCTGCTCCATTGATCCCGCTTACTATTGGAGATATTATTCAGCCTCTGGAGAAAGGGTTAATCCTTTCAAAGGTGGGATGTAAGATGCAATACGGGCTGACAGGCGATTTTGTATTACCTGTAGTTGCAGGAATAGAAGCGACTATAGAAGATGAAAATGCCGAAGTTGCCGATACTACTATAGATATCTCCAAACTCAAACCGTCCCCGAAGCGCGTATCTTTGGCTATTCCCGTATCAAACAGAGCTATAGATCAGAGTAATAGTGCGTTGTTAGAGATTGTACGTACACAAATAACAATGGGATTAACACGTTTACTCAACCGTTGGATGTTCAATCTGGCAAAGATCACTTCTAAAGCTTCAGAAGGGTGTTTTGTCAAAAATGCACCTACGCTTGTATGTGGATCTGAGTTTAAATTTAAAGATGCAGTAGCTTTGAAAGGTAGAGTAATGGCTACAGGTGTTGTTTTTGACGGTACCGCCGCTTATGTTTGCTCCGCCACGACTTATACAGATTTAGAAGCTACCCCCAGAGATGCAGGCTCTGGTAGAATGGTGATCGAAAATGGGCTGATTAACGGATTTCCTGTATTTATGACCGAATATGTCGGTGACGGGGTATTAGGCTTCGGAATATTCAATTATGAATTGGTGGGCCAGTTCGGTAAAATGCATATTATTGTAGATCCCTATACTGGAGCAAAGAAGAACCTTGTGTACTTTGTTATGAATACAGATTTTGACATGCTTACGGTTCGTCCTGAAGCGTTTGGAATTGCGAAGATAACAACTATTCCGTCTGTCGGAGTTGACAATGCAGCCCCATCATTGAGTACGACATCCGGTGTGGCAACTACCAAAGATTTATTCATTTCCGGTGCAAATCTAACAGCGGGCATTTCTTTAGCGCTTGGTGGTGACAACAAATCATTGTTTGCTATCAACAAACAAAGTATTGCCAAAGATGATGCCGGGAACGTGGGTACAAAGGTTACTGTAACTTATACACCTACTGCTTCCGGTCAACATACAGCTACATTAACACTGTCGAGTGCCGGAGCAACCAATGTCGTAGTTAGTTTGTCCGGCTCTTGCTCTTAATGCTTTATAGATGTTTTTGAAATGTTTAACCAGGCGGGTTCACGACCCGCCACTTATTTGATAGAAGTGAAATTATTTGTGACTATAGAAGAGGTCAAAGAATCGATACCGGGTTATGTCGATTATGGTACGGATGATGCAAATCTAAAACGAATGATAGAGCGTGCTCATATTCTTTTGGAGGAAAGGCTACAATGTCCACTTACTGATTATGTAGACGAAGAAGGTAATTTAAATGCTGCTTTACGCGATGCTATTATTGTAAAAGTAGTAACAAGATTTGATACACCCTCAGAGTTATCATTTTCCAGACCGTACAATACTGGAATTGTAGAAGAATCTATAACCCCCTTTATAAAATTTAGAGGAAGAACCGTATGATGCCACGTGAAAGAATCTCATTTCTTAAAGCAGAAAGAACTCAGGCAAGAAACGGGGAACAATTAACAGAATGGGTTCCTGCTTCGAAAGAGTTGACTAATGTTCCGACTGAACGTAGAAAGAGAAAGTCATCTGATAATATAGTAATTAATGCCGGGGAAGAGTTTGTGGATTTAAAATTGGTATTTTGGGTTAGATTCCATAGTACAATAAATGAAAATTTGCGAATTATTTATGAAGGAAAACCATATAGAATTCTTGATATAGATCGTAAATTCCATAATAATTCTTGTGAAATAACTTGTATTAAAATTAATGCATAATGGATGTCATTACCATAAAAGAAGTTAGAAACGATGTATTGTATCTAATTAATGAATTACGGGAAATCGATAAAGATAAGGCAATTTGCTCCGGATTATATTCTGGTGGGGCAATTCTAAAGAGGGGAGGCGTGTTAAGATTAAAATTACGCATGAAAACGCCTTACGGCCAGAAAGGCAATCTTGTTAAATCTTTTAGAGTGCGCGTAAAGAGGAATAAATTAGGTGTTCTGTCTGGTTTTGGTTATCCTGAAGGAAGGCATAGCTGGTTGTTAGATCAAGGAACGGGGAGTAGGCATACTAAGAGATATGATTATAGAGGATATGGGCCGGCTTTAGGTTATTGGAAAGATACAAAAGACCAGGATTCCAATAAAGCCTTGGATAGTGTACGCAAGGGAGTTGAGAAATATGTAGAACGGATTAAAAACAAAGGATAAAATGGGTAAACTTCCTGATTACGAGATAAAAAACACAATGCGCGATTTACTTATAAATAATGAACGTATTGCATCCTGTGTTAATGGGAATATATTGCCGGTCGTTTTGAATGAGGAGACGAAAGGAGATGCCATCTTTTATAAGAGTTATGGATTAAAATCAGAAAGCAACAATATGGGAATAACCTTATTCAGCATGAAAGTCTGTTATACGGTTGTCAGTAATACTTGTGGACGTACGGATGAGTTAGCGTGGCTTATAGTGGATACTCTCATAGGAACTTACGAAAATCCATATATGAAAATCAGAGTGAGTGATAGTGACGAAGACGGAGAATCTCCTAATTATATGAAACCTGTCGAGTTTTTAGTAGAATGGTAATAATTAACAATTAAATATATGGTAACAAAAAAGTTAGATTCAAGCATAGACATCTTTAGAGGTGAATTAATGCTTTTTGTAGGAGAAGATCCGATAGCATTCGGATCAAGTGCAGGATTGGATATCAGTACAGAAGAACTTGATATCTCAAACAAAATGATGGGTGATTGGTCCGGTTCTCTTTCCGGAAAGAAGAGTTTCACTATTTCCAGTGAATCACTTCTGACACGCAAAGAGGGAGCTATGAGCTTTGATACCCTGCTGGATAAGCAGATTAAAGGTGATCCTTTAGATTTCTTTTTCGGAAGTGCAAAAGCTACTGATAAGGACAATTTTGGCGGTACATACACAAAGGATACTGAACAAAAAAACTATACCGGTAAAGTTATCATCACCTCTCTATCTATTAAATCGGATAACGGTCAGATTGTTTCTGTCAGTGCATCTTTTAAGGGAGTGGGTGCATTGAAGCCAGTAGAAGGAACTGTGTCAGGGGGAGAAGGGGAAGGAGAAGATCCTTCAGTATAGCTAATAAACGAATGTTTGTAAAGGCGGTCCTATGATGGCCGCCTTTTTTTTAAGTATGAAATAATGAAAATAGGGCTAACAATAAAAGCAATCATAAGATGGGAGCAGATGAGAGGAAAATCTTTCTCTTTGATGGATTATACTAATCAAGAGGATTTAGAAGTACTCCTTTATACTACGGCGATCTGTACTTCCCCTGAGAAGATGTACACTTTTGAAACTTTTCGGCAGACGTTGTCAAATGGAAGGATAACTTGTGAAATGGTATTGGCTTTAGAGAAGGAGATTGCTGTCCTTACTCAGTTCCAGAAAAAGCAGGAGGGAGGGGAGTTCGCAAATCATAATGTTCCATTGGGAATGATTAGCGAACTTGTTTCAACTCTTATTATGTCCGGACTCGATGCCCATTACGCCATGAATGAAATGGAGTTATGTGATTTGCCTATGTATATAGGTTCTTACGAGAAGATACGTAAGGAAGAAATGGAGAGTAATCGCTTATGGACCTTCTTTACCATGATGCCACATATAGACGCTAAAAAGATGAAAAACGGAGATAAGGATCTGATAATATTCCCTTGGGAAGAGGAAGAAGCTAAGATAGAAGCTGAAAGAGCTATTAATGAGGGTATGGAAAGATTTGAGAATTTTATGAACACGAAAAAATCAGATTATTATGGCAAGTAAATTATCATTCAGTATTGCGATAAACCTTCTTACTGAAAACTTCAAGAAGGGAACAAACCAGGTAAAAGCCGGACTCCGTGCAATACAGATGCAAGTATTAACCTTTGCTGCCGCACTTGGTGTCGGTGGATTAGGATTAAGCAATTTTGTTTCCCGTCTTATTGATGTAGCCAGGGAGACCAACCGGGTAACTACAGCATTGAAGAACGTTTCCGGAGGAATGGCACAGTTTGCCGATAATCAAAGGTTCCTGATCGATATGGCAAAGAAGTACGGATTAGAGATTAACTCTTTGACCGGGAATTTTGCCAAATTTACGGCCGCTGCTTCCATTTCCGGTATGTCCATGATGGACCAGCGTAAAATCTTTGAATCTGTTTCCCGGGCTGTTACAGCTTTCGGTATGAGTGCTGATGATAGTAATGGTGTTTTCCTTGCTCTTTCTCAGATGATGAGTAAAGGAAAGATCAGTTCTGAAGAGTTACGTTTACAGATGGGAGAACGACTACCTATTGCATTACAGGCAATGGCTAAGGCTGCCGGTGTTTCTGTTGCCGGACTTGACAAATTAATGAAGCAAGGCAAGCTGATGAGTACAGACATACTTCCTAAGTTTGCTGAGGCTTTGAACGAGATGATTCCAAATGTAGATACTGACAACTTAGAGACGTCGGTAAATCGCTTAAAGAACGCATTTACAGAGTTCGTCAATGGAACAGATGCACAAAGTAGGTATAAAGCTCTGATAGATTGGTTAACTGGATATGTAAAGTACGCTTCTGATAACATCAAGAATATCATTACTTATCTGGTTGCGGCCATATTAGTAATGGTAACGAGTCGGTTAGTGAACAAGATCATTGTTTCTATTGCTCAGGCAGAACTTGCTGCCAAATCTGCTGCACGTCGTGCAGCCAAAGATGCAGGACAAAAATTTGATGAAGTAGCATGGGCGGCTAATAAAACGAGCGCATCTGTAAAGATGGCGTTTAAAAGAGCTATATCTTCTATAAAAGCAACTTTAATTTCATTGGCTCCTACAGCTATACTGACAGTTATTGGCGCTGTTATATCTAAGCTATATAATGCTTATCAAGAGTCCAAACGTATCAAGGGCATGTTTGACGCTTATAAGGATAGGATGGAAGGTGTTTCTGGATCTAATTCAGAAATTACTAAAATAAAATCTCTACAATCTGCATACAATGCAGCTAACGTTACTTTATCGGAGAAAAAAAGCATACTCAGTCAGATCAATAGCATACTTGGTACACAGCTTACTGTAAATCAAGATGTAAATAAAGTAATAGCTGATCGAATTGCAATATTGGAAGGGGTGGCACGTGCGGAATTGGCAGCACAAGAGGTGGCAAGTAGTGAAAACGAATTAAGAAAAATAGGAAAGAAATCCTATAATGGAAAGTATATTAAAGATATGGCTCCTGATTGGGCTATGGCTCGTGGAGATATGGTTAAAGAGGAAAAGTTTAAAGCGAAATACAAAGTTTCAATGGTTGATGCCGTTGGTTGGGAAAATGGATTACGTAATGATCTTGACTCTTTTATTGAATATGCTAAAATATTAAAAGATGCCAGAGGGAGGCTCGATTCAGAGAAAACCAAAGTTGATAATCACAATAATCCTATTGATGCCGATGATGATAAAAAGAAAACCACTCTTCAAAAACAACAGGAATCATATAACAAACAATTAGAGGAATTAGGAGCAGAATTAGAGGTCGGTAAGATCACTCAAGCAGAATATAATAAGTCGTTAGGCGAGCTAAACGTAAAAATGTTCGCTCAGGCTAAAGGTACCGGTGATAAAGATGTTCTCGAAAGTGAGTATTATAAAAACCTGAAAATAGCCGCCGAGAAAGCCGTTAAAGATCAAGATAAGAATACCACTCTTGTTGAGTTCGAGAAAGTACAAAAGGGTTATAATGATAAAATAAAAGAGAAAAAGTCTTTGTTATCAAAGGGACTATTATCACAAAAAGAACTTGATGAAAATATTGTGTCATTATCTCTTGAAGCAGCGAGAACTGCAGCTGGAATAAAAGGGATTGGCGATACGGCTGATGTTTTTATCTCTTCAATGCAACTTAATGCTAAATTATATTCATCTCCTATTAAGTTTAAACCTCGTGATGCAACTTTCGATTATAAAAAATCAAAAGTTGATATCGCATCTGAGAATCTTGACAAAGCAAAGGAATATGCAGATAAATTAAAAGAAGAAGCCCGTAATATTGGTAAGGTATTAGAAGAGGAACTGGCTAATGCAATATCTAATGTACCTTCATTGTAATCTGCTTTGAAATTAGCACAACTGAAAGAGGATGTTAAGAATTTTGGTAAAGAACTACGTGAAGGAGTATACTCTGGTGTTAAAGATATAGCAAGTAGCTCGGATCATGTTGTCAGTGCCTTTTCTCAGCTTCGGGATGTATTGAATGATGTAGATGCTACAGATTGGGAGCGCATTATGGCAATGTGGAATGTGATGACCAATGTGGTTGATTCTTTTCTTTCTATTATCAAGATGATACAGACACTTACGGAGTTAACCGATAAATTAGCTAAAGCTAAACAAGCGGAAGCTACTGTAGACAGCATCACAACGGCACAAAAGGTGAGTAATGCTACTGTTGGTGCTACGGCGCAAGTGGCAGCATCTCAAGCTATAACGATAGCAGCAAATACAGAAGTAGCAGCGAATACAGCAAAAGGCGTGAGTGCTGCTGGTGCCAGCGCTGCGAGTTTACCATTTCCTGCTAATCTTATCGCTATCGGTGCGGCCATCGCTGCAGCTGTTGCTCTGTTTGCTTCTATTCCTAAATTCGCCAATGGCGGTATCATAACTGGCGGTCCGTCTTCTGGAGATAAGATGCTGGCTCGAGTTAATTCAGGTGAAATGATACTCAATCAAGGTCAACAGTCCAGATTATGGCAAGCTATTCAATCGGGAAGGATGTTGACCGGTACGTCACCCGGATCGCAATCTGTAACAACTAAAGTGAGAGGTAAAGATTTGCTTCTGACGATAAACAATGAACTTAAATCGCAAGGAAAAAAAACATTATGAGTTACGGACTGATTTATATTATACCGTTTGCAAGTTTCAAAAATGAAGTTTGCGTAATCGAAATAGAAAAAGAGGATTATGCCGGAGAAACAACTGAGCTTATTCCGGCTGAGTCTCCTTTCTCTGTGGATATAGAAGATGATGACTTTATGTATGTTGCTACAAGATTCAGTACAGGTAAGATATGTGTGGTTGGCAGTGACTATCTTCGACATTTGTATTCTACTGCTTATCAGCAATATAGAGTAACTTTTAAAAGAAATAATGTTGTCACTTGGTGTGGCTTTATCAAACCGGAGCTTTATACACAAGATTATACTTCCGAATTATTTGAATTAGAAATAGAATGTACGAGTACAATGTCTGTACTTGAATTTATCCCTTATAAGCAGATAGAAGAGGGGGAAATGAGGTTAGTCACATTATGGGAGTTATTAACCAGAGCTATTACTTTATCAAAAGGTCGGTATAATTCAATAATCTTTCCATATGTATATTCAAGAAATAGTTCGATTTATGATCCTAATTCAGGTAATGTGCTTACTGAAATGAGAATTAACGAACAAAATTTTTTTGATGAAGATGATAAACCCATGACGTGGAAGGAGATTCTAGAAGAGATATGTAAACTACTTAACTGGACATGTATTGATTGGAGGGGGGAATTATACTTTATTGATATTGACCATCAAGGGGCGTATCGACGGTATTCTACAAATTTGAAGATATATGAATCATTTTCACAGCCTTCTGTTTTGAATGTACAGAAAATAGGATTTTCCGGCTCTGATCATTCTCTAGATTTTGTTCCAGGCTATAATAAAGTTGCAGTAATGACAAGCAATTATCATGTACATGAAGAGTCTGATATGAAAGATTTTTCCGAACTGACGTTTGCTGTTAATCCGCCTGATGTAACAGAGAATAACCACGTTACTCATAAAATACTATATCTTCCGGGAGAATATAATACCTACCAGTACTTACAGAATGGATCAGATGTTATTCCAATAACATCTGAATATGTAAAAGAACATAAGTCGGATGCTAATACATTTTTAGGTGCTCTTCCAGCCGAAGTTTGTCGCTATGAGTTAAAAGAAGATGGGACTCCATCTATCAATAATTATAATTACGATGAAGTCATACATGTACGAACACAGAACACGGAGATTATCAAAGGACAACCAAATCCATTTAAAAAAATGTTAGAATCTCCGGTTTTTAGCCTTAAATTTCCATTGGCTACCTATTATGATGGAGCTTTTGTTATAAGTGGAAACTTTACTATATCCAATAAACTTACTATGCCATATAATGGTACATTTGCTACTAATGTAAATAGTTGGAATATAAATGCAAGGTTACGTGTCGGTAATCAATATTTTAATGGAACCGAATTTATAACGAAAGAATCTACATTTCTTCTACCATTGGTAAAAGAGGGAGGTGAATGGTTTTCAGTGAAGGATACCAAAACTCTGAGTATGCCATATAATGGAGCCAATGGGTATTTAATAGTAATCCCTCGCTTGATGGTAGGAGATGTTGAGATGACTATATATGGAAGTGGTTTAGCTACTGAGAATATAATAGACGGTGTTATTCCATACACATATGGTTATTTTATGAAGAACTTTAAGTTAGGGTATATTGATAAAGATGGAACCGGAGAATCAAATGGGGGAAATTCTGATAATTCAGACCGTTATTATGAAAACGTACTCAATGAGGATTATATCAACGAACTTGACGAAATAGAATTCAAGATATCCTCTTACAACAATGATGGAGCATGCTACAGTAAGGTCATGATTGGAGATAAATACTTAGAAGATAATCTTTATTCAGTAATAGAAGAAAAGCTGATCCGTCCGGAAGAACAACTCATTCGACGGATAATCAATCGCTATAGTGACACCCACATCAAACTTACACAAGAAATACAAGAGGTACCGGAATTGACACCAATTACCCGGTTGTCGGACGATTTTATGGTTGGTAAAGTATTCATCAATACTGGGGGTACCATTGATTATAAACAAGGAAAGTTTCGGTGTATAATGATAGAAGTATGAAAGATGTAATGATAAAAACAAAATCTATACCGGCACAACCCCGGTCAAAGAATTATCCAACTGGCGCCTCTGTTGTACGCTCTTCAAGTGGAAATACCACTATTATTCCAGGTAGTAGTGGAGACTCTGTAGATATAGTTAAAGAGATAGATATAAAATCATTAACAGATAAAAATGTCTTATCCTCCCTTCGTACCTTACTTGAAATCCGTTCCCGTATTATCGCAACGGATAATACTGAAACAGAGCTTTCCGAGGAAAATACATTATCCTCTCTTCGTGCCTTGGAAGAAATAGATAAGTCAATAAAGAGCGTATTACAAACTGTCGATAAAACGTATCTCAATAAAACTAAGCCAGACACCGCCCAAAAAGTTATAACCTTTTTAGAAGGTCTTACCTCTGACGGTTTTGTTGAAGCAAACTCCGGTCTGATTGTTCGTTCCTCAAAGAAAACAACCTCACTTTCTAATGCATTAATCGAAGACAGCAACAAAGATTCTATATCTCATGATTTGATCGAAGAGGAAGAAAACGCAGAAAATTTATCTACTTCGTTGCTCGAAGTTACTGCTACTGGAGGAGGTGGCACACTTGGTACCCTTGATAATACGGATGAATCTTTCGACACAATTACAGACGGTACATACGTACTTCAAAAAAGAGGCGGTATCTATTATCCCGCCAAAGGTTCATCCGGCGGTGGCGGCACGAAAATGACTCTTTCTTTCGTTTCCGGTTCAGCGGCAACGGTCGCTTTAGGAAAGGATGCGGTTATCAAATACAGCTTTACTTCAACCCTTGACGGAGAAGATACCGGACAGGGCACTGTCACTTATACAGTCAATAATAAGCTGATTGCTTCCGACAATATCAATCAGGGAGAAGTTTCTTTCAATGCCGGAAAGTATCTGCTATTAGGCGAAAACACGCTTGTTGTACAGGTGACAGACACTTATGGTAGCGTTCGTAAACTGACTTATAAAATCAATGCCGTAAGCATATCAATCACTTCCACTTTTGATGATACAAAGGCTTATATCGGGACGATACCCTTTGTTTACACTCCGGTGGGAGCAGTTGAGAAAACGATACATTTTAAGATTGACGGAAAAGAGATAGGGACGTTTGCTACTTCAATCAGCAACCGCCAGCAAACATACTCAATACCGGTACAAACTCACGGGTCACATCTTCTTGATGTATATATGACCGCAACCGTGGATGGTATCAGCATTGAAAGCGAACACTTGTATTTCGGTATGATATGCATGGTGGACGGAAACAATACACCGATTATCGCTTCATCTTTCCGTACCGCTGAAATAGAACAGTTTGAAACGTTGATAATACCCTTTCTTGTTTATAGCCTGTCCTCAACAACTTCTTCTGTAATGCTGTCTGCCAACGGTACGGTTGTAAGTGAGCAGAGCGTAGGCCGTACCCGGCAAACATGGAGTTATCGTGCAGAGAAAGCGGGAGAGTTAGCCCTAAAAATCGTTTGTGGCTCTGTTTCAAAAACATTTAATGTGACTGTACGCGAATCTGAAATAAATGTGCAACCGGAATCACAAGACCTTGAACTGTTTTTGACTTCCCGTAACCGGGATAATAATGAAGTAGCCCGTGCGGAATGGGAATATAACGGTATCTCTTCTATTCTTTCCGGCTTTAACTGGAAAACAAACGGTTGGGTGAAAGACGTTAACGGTTATTCCTGTTTGCGCGTGGGCGGAGGTTCTACTGTTAACATCCCCTTGAAGCTCTTTGCCAATGACTTCCGCACTACGGGAAAAACGATTGAATTCGAATTCTTAGTCCGGGATGTGTACCGGTATGATACACCCGTTATTTCCTGCTGGTCTGATAACAGGGGGATTCAGGTAACCTCACAGAAGGCCGTACTGAAATCCGAACAATCAGAAATCACCACGATGTTTAAAGACGAAGAACGCATACGCCTTGCTTTTGTGGTGGAAAAGCGTGCGGACAACCGGCTGCTGGGAATTTACGTTAACGGTATCAAGTCGGGTTCCATGCAGTATCCGGCAGCAGACAACTTCATGCAAGCGGTTCCGGTCAATATAATAATTGGCGGAACGGATGCGACGGTGGATGTCTATAACATCCGCAGTTATAGCAATAATCTGAACCGGTATCAATTACTTGATAATTACATTGCCGATATGGATAATCTTGAATTGAAACGTAAGCTGTACAGTAGAAATCAGATATATGATGATTATGGCAATGTAGATTTTGAAAAGATAAACAGAGGAATTGCAACCCTAACTATTATTGGTGACTTGCCTCAATATAAAGGCGATAAAAAAGTAGTATCCATTGTCTATACCGATTACTCCAATCCGGCGAAGAGTTGGAATGCTGACAATGTAAAAATCAATGTTCAAGGCACATCTTCACAATACTATCCGCGTAAAAACTACAAGTTTGAACTCACGGAGGGTATCACTTATATCGAAAGTGGTATGAAAGCGGATAAATATCAGGTAACGGAAGATGTTCTTCCGGCTAAAATATTCTGTATCAAAACGGATTTTGCCGAAAGTTCCGGTACGCATAACACCGGAGTGGCTAATATGGCTGACCGGCTACTCAAAGAAATGAATATCCTGACCGAAGCTCAAAAAGAAAATGTAGAATTCCGTACCACCGTGGCAGGTAAACCGGCGGTTCTATTTCATAAGGCCAACGCTGATAGCACGGCTGTGTTTGTTGGTAAAATAAATTTTAATACTGATAAAGCGGCGGAAGATACATTCGGTTTTAAACCCGGTGACGAAAGTTGGGAATTCCTAAATAATACTTCCGACCTGGCATTGTTTAAATCCGCAGATTTTACAAAGTGGCAGGATACAATCGAAGCACGGTATCCCGATGGCGGAGCGGATATCACGAACGTTAAAAAGGTATTTGATTGGATAGTAAGCTGTAAGGGCAACCCTGCAAAATTCAAAACGGAGTGTAAGAATTACTTCGACAAAGATACGCTGGTGTTTTATGCGCTAATTACGCTTGTGCTTGGTATGACCGACCAGCGCGCCAAAAACATGTTTCTGACACGTTATCGTGGTAAATTATGGCTTTTTATTCTTTATGATAATGATACCCTTCTTCCGATTAACAACGAAGGTCTGATTGCATTGCTGTATAACGTTGAAACTCGCGATATAGTAAATGGTGCAAATGTATGGAACGGAGCAGACTCAGAACTCTGGACGCTTGTGGATGAAGCTTTTGCGGAAGAGATGAAAGGCATGTACTATACGATGCGACAAAAGAATATCTTGTCTTATGACCGCATGATGGATTATCTTTATAATCGCCAGGCGGACAAATGGTGTGAGGCAATTTACAATGAAGACGGTTACTACAAGTATGAACAGCCTTTAATCGAAGGATATCTGGACTATTCTCAGTCTCATGAGAATCCTCAGACGATCAAAACGGGGGCATACCTGTACGCGCTCCAGGGTAGTCGTGAGATGTATGGTAAATGGATTTGGAAAAATCGTTTTCTATATCTTGACAGTAAGTTTCTGTCAGGTTCCATTCTGGGAGACACGGCGGTATTTCGTACTTATACACCAACGGTTTGGGCGGGGGTAAAACCCTGTGCGGATATCACGTTGACGGCCTTTAACGCGATGTACTTTAACGTAAAATGGGGTAGTGTAACCAAGTCGCAGCGTGTAGGATTCAATGAGACATTTAAGATGACTGCTCCCGAAGGTATGCAGTTTAATGATACGGAAACAATCGTGTACGGTGCCTCTTTGATTGCCTCACTGGGTGACCTGTCACCGCTTTATCCCGGAACCGTAGATGTGTCAAAAATGATACGTTTGAAAGAGTTGATTGTGGGGTCAACGATTAACAGTTATCGTAATAACAACCTTCACTCTCTTTATATTGGTGAGAATCGTTTGCTACGCCTTTTGAACATGTCGAATTGCCCGAATTATACTCAACCGATAGATGTTTCCGGATGCGATAATCTTGAAGAACTTTATGCCCAAGGCTCTTCGGCCACCGCAGTTCTTCTTCCACCTGCCGGAATTCTACATACGATGCATTTACCGTCAACAATCGCCAGCCTGACTTTGCTCAATCAAATCAATTTGACCGATGACGGACTGGTTCTGGATGGTATTGAAAACATTTCAACCATACGGATAGAGGGTACGGACAACGTAAACGCCTTTGCCATCATCAACCGGTGTCTGGCATTGGGCACTCCCAAACTGGAACGTGTCCGGTTGATTAATGTGTCCGGACAAGGCAACTCACTGGATACGCTTGTTAGGCTTTCGAAGCTTAAGGGATTGGATGAAAACGGGGATAATATTGAAAAAGCGGTAATTACAGGCAAATATCATGCAGTCACTGTAACGCAAAGTAAACTTGCTGCCATGCGGTCTACTTTTCCTGAATTAGAAATTACTTATGTACAATTAAAACCCGATTCGGTAACTACTATTACTTTCAGATCTTCACAGAGCAAAGCTGTTGCGAATGCGATTTTTGAATGTAATTTTGATTTTGAAAAAGTTAATGAATATACTTATAAAATTACCGCACAGGATAATGAAACAATATCTTTCACTTTCAAATGCGATAATCATGTAGAATATATTAATACCTATCTTGTTTCCGGTACCCGTACACAAAACTACATAGTCACCTATATTCCATTGCATGCCATTTGTATAAATGTATATGGTCAGCATATTTACCCTCAGGGTGCTGTTGTTAATATTAACGGTAAAAAATATCTTACTGATAAGAATGGGTATGTTTACTATCGTGGTGGTGAATCTATAACCGGCGAAGTTTCTGCTCTTGGGTATACATCTAATACATTCTCTTTTGATTCGATAACAAACGACACAGCACATGTTGTATATGTATATATTGCAGTAGAAGTGAAATTCATTGTGAAGGGGTTATCTGATATCTTATTGGAAGGTGCCACGGTGCAATGTGCTGGAGAAACAGGTACAACAAATTTATATGGAGAGTGTGTATTACTTATAGGGAAAGGAGATTATGATTATACTGTTACCTGCACAAATTATTTCGAGAGCAAAGGAAGTGTTACGATAGGAACATCGGCTAAGAGTATAAATGTATCTATGTTATTTAATATGGAGACATTTAAGCCGGCTGAAAATGGTAATATCCAAATGTACTTTAAAGGGCTGACCGCTGGATTTTCTATCAAAACGAACGGAACTACATGCATAATTAATTGGGGAGATGGAACTACGGAAAATGCCAACGGAATGGGTACTATTTATAAGCATACATATAACGCAGATGATTTTTATCAGGTAGAAATTTCAAACTGCAAAGAAGTTAGCTATTGCAGCCCTGCAGGGGCGAAGCTTGTAGCGTATTGGAGTATTGGAAATAGTAAAACAAAAAACCTTAGTTTTGGTAATGATAAAGATATTGTTTATGTTGGAGACATATTCAAGAATGACACTGAACGTACTGATTTTAGTCAATGCCTTTCAGGTTGTAGTTCGCTCGTTTCATTTCATTCGGGATTATTTGATAGTTGTGAAAAAGCAACATCTTTCAGATATTGTTTTGGCCGTTGTGGTAATCTTACATCCATCCCAGAAGGATTATTTGATAATTGCCCTGAAGTAACAAACTTTAATGGTTGTTTCAATGGTTGCTACTCTATAACTTCCATCCCAGAAAGATTATTTGATAATTGTTTGAATATAATTGATTTAGGAACTTGCTTTTACCAATGCTCCGGATTACGAGAGGTTCCAGCTAATCTATTCAAAAAATGTCGGAAGATAACAGACTTTTCATGGTGTTTTAATTATTGTAATTCCATTATTACTATCCCAGTAGGATTGTTTGATAATTGTCCGGAAGTAACAAACTTTTCAGGTTGCTTTACGTATTGTACAAAACTAACATCAATACCGAATGGATTGTTTGATAATTGCTCAAAGGTTACCACCTTTTCAAGCTGCTTTGCCCGTTGTGGTAATCTTACATCCATCCCAGAATGTTTCTATGTATGTGAAAACGCGAGAAAGCTTCCTGAGTTATGGCTTAAATTTTATAATAGTTCAGTAAAAAGAGAAAAGTGTTTTGAACAATGTATTCGTGCCTCAAATTATTCCAGTGTGCCTGTTTCCTGGGGTGGAACTGCACCTGAATATGTTCCTCCTGTTGTTGCTTCTGGGGTATCATTGGCCGACTATAGAGCCATCAATGCAAGGCTGTCAAATATAGAAGAAAAACTTAACCTCAATTAGAATATGGCAGGATTATCAAGTACAGGCATAGCAGGCTTTATAAGTTCTGCTAAAATGACCGGCAAACAGATTTTAAATACGGCCGGTAAATTAATACCGGAATGTGTCAGTACATTTGTATCTGGTACTTCCGGCTGGATGATATCTCAGAAAGGCGATGCTGAATTTAAGTCTGTTTATTCCCGTGATAAGTTTATCACGAATGAGTTTGTTTATAACCGTATCAAGGTGACAGAAGATGAAGAGATAATTAGCAGTTCAATTAAGATCGCTTCTTATGTTGATAATGGGAATAGTACTTGTACAGTTTATCCGGATTTGCGCGAAGGAGATATAAATCCTTTGGCAAATGATGATTTGCTGGTTGGTTACTATCATAATCCTGCCAATAGCGGAGTTATCTATGCGATTCAGAAGTTTTTAGCCCTTGACGATCCGAATAGCGAAAACCAATCGATAATTCTTGAACCGGTTGGGGATTCTCTTCCTTATCAGCATATGATTATTGTGAGGGTGGGTAACGTACATGATACGGACAGACAATCATTTATCCGAATCTCTTCACGTACCAATTGCCAGTACTTTTATGACGGTATCAATAGTTGGGAAGCTTATGACGATCCGAAATGTGTGAAATGTGTACTCGGAAAGGCTGATATCGGATTGATTCCGGCTTGGGCTTCTTCTGTTATAGGCTCAGTAAAACGTTGGTTCGGACTTATAGCCGACGGTGTAATACTTCGTGGCACATTTGTTCTGCAATCAAGTAATAAGACAGTGGAAACAGAGTTAGAAGGAGTTAATACTACCATAACTGATATAGAAACAAGATTCGAGGTCAAAGAAGGGCAGATCGCTGCATCTGTGAAGCAGGCTGAGAAATATGCTACATCTGCTTCTGATAATGCCGGCTTTGCAGACGAAGCGGCAAATGCAGCAACGGGAATATTGACTACCGTAAAAGAAAGAGAAGCCTCTATCAATATAACGGCACAGGGAATTGAAAGCAAGGTTGGAGAGATCGAAACACAGGTTGATGCGGCTACCGGTATCTTACAGAATATCTCAGAAAAGGAGACTTCAATCAATCAAACAGCAGAAGGTTTTCAGAGTACAGTTTCAGAGACAACCAAGAAGGCTGTTGATGACGCTGTAGCCGGTGCGGATGCAGCGATTGAAGAAAAGGTAAGTACGCAGGTCACACAGTCAGCCCGTGAGTGGAAAGTGGAGATAATGGGAGCTGGTGCGGAAGGTAATCCGAATAAGATTTTAGCCGCTATAAACGCCAGTAAAGAAGGTATCAAGATTGAAGGGGATAGGGTTGAGATAACCGGAACTCTTTTAGCTCAAATCATTGAGGCTACCGGACTTAATATCAATGGTAATTTTATAGTAGATAAGGATGGAAAGATAAAGGCTGTTGACGGTGAGTTTATCGGTAAAGTAGAAACGTCTAAGGATGGCAAACGAGTAATCATAAGTCCAGATACCTCGTCTCTGTTAATGGTTGATTCTCTGGGTAATAAAGCTTTGGAGATCAGGTTCCCTACTTGGGCATCCGGTTCTACTTCGGCCTTCGGCTCTTATATTACGATTAAATCTCATAGGACTGCGATGCAGGTGGGAGAATCCCTCCCGTGGGATTCCACCATAGTAATCAGTGACGAAGAAATATCAATGGAAGGGACATATAATGAATATGGAGTATCAGGAACAGTAAAAAGGAAGGTTTCCATTAACCCATATGGGATAAGTTTTTATAAAAATGGCTCTCTAAAAAAAACATATAATAATGAGTAGAGATAACTATGAGAGCTGAAAAACCGCCCTACTTTCACAAGTAGGGCGGATCATTAACAAAATTACGAGGGAATCCTTATCGGACACCCTCATCGCTCCGACAAAGATAGTATTAATAAATTTATAAACAATAAAAGATGGGATTAAATGACTGGCTGGCAATCATCGGTGCTTTGGGGGGATTGGAGGCGATCAAATGGGGTGTAAATTTTTACATGAATCGCAAAACGAACGCCCGGATAGAGGATGCCAACGCGGATAGTGCTGAATTCAAGACTTTAAGAGAGTATAATGAGTTTTTACAAAAACAACTGTCGGATAAAGAAGAGCGATTTGTCGAGCAAACAAATAGGTTGAGAATCGTACAAGATGAACTCTTTGCAGCAAAGGAGGACATTTTTAACTTGAAATTAGAGCTTGCTTTAAAACGATGCGAGAAGAAAAGATGTGGTGACCGTGAGCCGCAAAATGGTTATTAGAACATAAAGGAGGGACAGCATGAAAACAATTGATTCTATTATCATCCATTGTTCGGCCACACGTGCCGGGCAGGATCTACGTGCAAAAGACATTGATCGTATGCATAGACAAAGAGGATTTTTTCAGATCGGATATAACTTCGTAATTGATCTCGATGGTACTGTAGAGAACGGACGCCCGTTGAGTATTGACGGCGCACACTGTAATACGAAAGGATTCTCCGGGGTATTATACAACAAGCATAGTATTGGTATCTGCTACATTGGCGGACTGGATGTGAATGGACACCCGGCAGACACTCGGACCGAAGCACAAAAGAACGCCCTTCGTGATCTTGTTGCCAAACTATGCAAAGAGTATAAGATCATTGAGTTACTCGGACACCGGGATACATCTCCCGATCTTAATGGAAATGGTGAGGTTGAACCGGCAGAATATATCAAGGCTTGCCCGTGTTTCGATGTACGGAGTGAGTTTAGTAATTTCCTGCGTAATACACTAGTGAAGCCATGAAAGCGTTACCCTGGGCATTAGTAATAATGTTGCTGATTGTTTGTATGGCGGCTTGGTTCCGTCCGATCAATCAATTTCCGGCAGAAATCAAGACCGAGACAAAGATAAAGACGATTGTCAAGGTTGATACATTATTGATTCCTTCCCCTATGGCGCCTCTATTAATTATTAGGTTGACAGATACGATGCATGTAGGTGATACTGTGATTCATCGTGAACAAGCATATTATGAGGATAGTCTTTACCGGGTATGGGTGTCCGGTTATCGTCCGAGACTGGATAGTATGCAGGTATTTCCGAGAGCAGTGTATCAAACGGTAACAAATGATATTTATCATACCATCACACTGAAAAAGAAACGCTGGGGGATTGGACTACAAGCCGGATATGGGTATCCATATGGATGGTATGTCGGTGCAGGAATTAGTTATAACTTATTTATGTGGTAATTGTTATATATGTGTAGAAGCTTACTTGTATCGACAAGTGACAACCCCAGTTCTTCGGAATCGTGGTTTTTACGAATACACTGTTAAACTATTATTATTTACCTAATTTCTTTATATTTTTGATATGAAAATAAATTCAAAATTATTTGTTGTTTTTTTTGGATTATTTTGCATTTTTCTTTATTTTTGTTTATAGTAATTGCTTTCTCGCTTAGCAAATTATATTTATAAATATGACTTGCTATGATATTTTATTGATTGAGATAATCCTTATTAGTGTTAACATTTTAATTTTATTATTATGAAGAAGATTCTTTATCAATTAGTTGTGTTTATTCTTTCTTTATTAGCAATGAATGTCAGTGCGCAAACTGCAACATCCTTAGAAGTTAATGATACAAGGGATGTAAGTGAATCACCCAATAGTTATGGGGAAAAAGCAATTAGAGCAGACCTGAAGTTCTTAACGACTTCAGGAATAAGTACTGCATATGGATTTACTACGAATCTTACGATTTCTCCTGGATTTAACGGAACGGCTGGATATATAAGTCAATTAAGTTTTAATAATAATGGTGTTTTTTATAGAAATGGCGATTTTCTATCTTCCTCTTGGAATGGATGGAATAAAATATTAATGAGTGATTTATCAGGGAATGTTAATTTGGAGAAATTAAAAGTAACTGATTCATTTGAATTTGGAAATGAGTTGGATAATACAAATTCCACATTCATAATTCAAGGTCCTAATTCTCCTACAGGTGAAGCAAGTAAACGAGATATAATTTTTAATTTTAAGAATGCAGGTCAAAGCGGTATAAGAGCTTTTAGAGGTGATGAATGGGGTACTTTTTTACAGTTAATGACCAGCCAGCCTGGGGATGCTACAGGAATACCGCGGGTGAGAATGCATATTGATCAATATGGAAAAATAGGCGTTGGTACAGTTAATCCATCCAGTGAATTTGATGTTAATGGTACTATCCGTGCAAAAGAGATCAAGGTAGAATCCAATAATTGGGCTGATTTTGTTTTTAAGAAAGGTTACAAACTTCCTACACTGGAGGAAGTGGAGCAGCACATAGATGAAAAAGGTACTTTGCCGGGTGTTCCATCAGAAAAAGAAGTAAAAGCTAATGGAGTGAATGTAGCTGAAACCAACGCTTTATTACTTCAAAAGATAGAAGAATTAACTTTATACATAATTGAAATGAAGAAAGAAATCAATGAGCTAAAAAAGAGATGATAGCTATTAATTTATTAATTTTTAAATTTATAGGTTATGAAAAAGATAGATGAAATGATTCAAGAGATAAATAAATTGAAAAATATGTAACTGTATTATTATGAGAAATGTTATTATATTATTTATTATGATAATGAATTTAAATTCTATTGTCGCTCAAGTTAGTCATGGAGGAATTCCTTTATATTATGATTCTACATTGTCAAGGACGAATATGAGTTCTACGGTACTCAAGTCAATAGATAATGATGAGTTGAGACAAAAATCAGTTGTATTTGCAGATGAGTATGGATATTCTAAAAAGAAATTATATGGGATTTCAGTACCTGTCTCAATTGATATTAGAAAAGAGGCAAATTGTATTGTTAAAGATTCTATGAATATTTTCTATTATAAAGTCAAGTCCCCTACAGCGTATGCAATGCAACTTGTTTTTAATAAATTTTATATTCCTACTGGTTCAAAGATGTTTATATATAATGGTGATAAAACTGAGTATATTGGTTCATTTACGGAATTGAATAATAATAGCGATAGTCTATTTTCAACTATATTTCTAAATGGAAATGAATTAATAATAGAATATCATGAACCCCAAAATGTAGAATTTACTGGGAGACTTTTTTTGGATAAAATAGTCCATTGTTTTATAGATATGAAACATGGAATATACTCTCCTGATGGAAGTAGTACTTGTGAGAAAGATATAATGTGTAACGAAGGGAATCCTTGGCGAATTTCTAAAAGTGCAGTAGCACAAATTTTAAGTCAAATATCTTCATCTGGATATCAATATTGGGGATGGTGTACAGGTACATTGTTAAATAATACCTTACAAGATGGTAGACCTTATTTTTTAACAGCAATGCATTGTTCTCTTGGTATGGATAATGATGGATTTGAAGAGAATTATTTTACTGAAAATATGATATTTGTGTTTAATTATGAAGTGGAACAATGTGGAGTGGATGGTGCCAATTTACCATTATCAAAATTTAAATCAGTAGCAGGAGCAACTATTCTATCAAGAGATACTCCTGTTTATATTAAACAAGAAAAGGAATATAATACCTATGGTAATACATCGGATTATATGTTGCTATATTTAATGGTATCTCCTGATACGTTGAAAAACTGGGGAGTTTCTTATGCTGGATGGGATGCAAATGAAGACAAAATGTATTCTGGTAATATAGCTACTATACATCATCCGAATGGAGATGTGAAAAAGATCTCACTAAGTAATAAAGTATTGGAAACAGATCAGTTACATTCGTATCTATTTAAACCATATTGGAAAATAAGGTGGGACGTTGGAGTTACAGAAGGAGGGTCTTCTGGAGCGCCACTATTTAATTCAGAAAATAAAGTCATTGGACAACTTTGGGGAGGAAGTTCATATTGTGGGACAAAGAATGGTAAATATGAATATTATGAAGGTCCCGATTTTTATGGTCGTTTTTCTGTTTCTTATGAAAAAGGTTTATTCAAACAATACTTAGATCCCTTATCTTCAGGAGTAAAATCAATAGGTTATTACTTACCTTCTGATAGATTTGAACATTGTTTTAATGGAAAACAAGACTATGACGAAACTGGTATAGATTGTGGAGGTAAAGATTGTATTTATTGTGGATATAGGCCAACTCATTGTGACAATAAGAAAAAAGATGGGGATGAAACTGGAATAGATTGTGGAGGTAGTTGTAATCCCTGTGGTGGTGTTTATTGTAATAATTGTATAAAGGATGGTGATGAAGAAGGTTTGGATTGTGGAGGATCATGTATGCCTTGCAATACATTATGCAATAATAGGGCTGAAGTGTATTATTCAAATACTTCAAATTTGCCACCATTAACAAAAGTTGAATATAAAATAGAAACAAGCGGGAATGTAATAATTGAGGAAAATAAAACGAATGTATTTGAGTCGGGAAATTTAATCGTATTAAAGCCTGGCTTTAAAGCAATGAAAGGTTGTGTCTTTTCTGCTAAAATACAACCTTGTGTTTGTAAACCGATATGTTCATATTTTCCTTCAGGTGCTTTAAGTCCCAATGGAGATGGAATAAACGATATTTTAGTATATTATGTATCAGGGGTTAATCGTTATAATGCATATGTTTTTAATCGGTCCGGGAAGAAAATTTATCAAACATCAGGAAATGTAGTTGATAATAAAATTAATATTTGGGATGGTGGAAACTATTCTACAGGAACTTATTATGTTACTGTAGAAGTTTACAATGATTGTTTAGGTACTTCTGAAAAATATCAAAAGACTATTACGTTGTGGAGAACATCACGTTCGTTAACAACTAATATTGAAAATACAACAATATTAACCGATAAAGCTTTTATTGAACAAAACGCTCCGAACCCAGTAGTAGACCAGACAGAAATATTATTTAATATTCCTGAAACAGCTCAAAAAGCTTATATTGAATTTTATAATATTGATGGAACTATTGAAAAAAGATATTCAATAACTGAACGTAATGTTGGTTCATTAATATTGAATGCTACAGATTTTATGAAAGGATATTATATTTATAGTCTTGTAGTGGATGGTAAAGTTGTTGGAATAAAAAAAATGAATGTACAGATGTAGATTTTGTACTTATAGTTGCATATGGTCTTTTCTTAATTATCCAGAACTGTTACATACCATCTATGGAGACATGTGTTGTGTTAATATAGGAAAAATGAAATTACGAATGTTTTTCAATGCAAATATTGTGCAAATAGTATTTTAAACAATGTATTATTTTGATTATTAGTTATTTGTGCTCTACTTGTTTGAGCTTCCCAAGCTAAGGGTCACGAGTTCGAGTCTCGCTTGCCGCTCCAAATGAAAAGAGCCATAAATCAACCTGATTTATGGCTCTTGCTATATCTGTAATAATCATGAATAAAGAACTGAAAGAATATCTTATGTTATTGGCGGAACGATATGAAACTCCGGCCTTTATCACAGAAGATCCGATACAAATACCTCATCGTTATACCTCTCAGGTAGATATTGAAATTTCAGGTCTCGTAACTTCCTGGATAGCTACCGGAAACCGTAAAGCCATTATCAAAAGTGCAGACCGGGTGGATTGTGAACTATTCAGTCGTGCTCCTCATTCTTATATAATGAGTGAAGAATGGAAAATGTATGCAGGGCAAAAGAGAAGTTTTTACCGATATTATTCTTATGATGATTTTTATCTGTTGTGTAGTACCTTGCATGCAGTGTATTCTCAAACCCCGACATTGGAAGACTATCTTTATAAGTCCTTTGAAGGATTCTCACCATTACAAAGATTACAATCAGTTTTTGGGCATATCAACGGTATGCCCGAAATACGTAGTACTTCCGAATCAAAGAAAATGTGTATGTTTCTGCGTTGGATGATTCGTCGGGACTCCTGTGTTGATTTTGGTATCTGGCAGAAATTTCATCCCCGTGAATTGATTATTCCACTTGATACTCACGTTCATCGTATCTCTATCGATTTGGGCTTGACAAAAAGCCGTAAATGTATCAAAACAGCAAGTGATATTACTAAAGCATTGGCACGTATCTGGCCCGATGATCCGGTAAAAGGAGATTTTGCTTTGTTCGGTTTTGGAGTGAATGAGCCTGTAAAGTGACAGAAGCCTCGTTATAGCGGCTTTCATTGACAAAAATAATGCAGAAGAATAGGTAGAGTTCAGTCTAATTTCGTATTTTTGCATCCTGTTTTTAATGAGTTAAGAAAACTTTAAATAAAAATATAATGGCAAAAGAACTGAAAGACCTTACCAAACGTAGCGAGAATTACTCGCAATGGTACAATGATTTGGTGGTAAAAGCCGATCTGGCAGAGCAGTCGGCTGTGCGTGGATGTATGGTGATAAAGCCTTACGGATACGCTATTTGGGAGAAAATGCAACGTCAGTTGGATGATATGTTTAAAGAAACAGGTCATGTGAATGCTTATTTTCCGTTACTAATCCCGAAATCTTTCCTTAGCCGTGAAGCCGAACATGTGGAAGGCTTTGCTAAAGAGTGTGCAGTAGTGACTCACTATCGTCTTAAAAATGCAGAAGACGGTTCGGGAGTCGTGGTAGATCCGGCTGCAAAACTTGAGGAAGAACTGATTATTCGTCCTACTTCAGAAACAATTATCTGGAATACATATAAAAACTGGATACAATCTTATCGTGATCTGCCTATTCTGTGCAATCAATGGGCAAATGTATTCCGTTGGGAAATGCGTACACGCCTTTTTCTGCGTACAGCCGAGTTCTTGTGGCAGGAAGGTCATACAGCACATGCTACCCGTGAAGAAGCGGAAGAAGAAGCAGTCAGAATGCTGAATGTATACTCTGATTTTGCAGAGAAGTATATGGCTGTTCCGGTGGTAAAAGGAGTGAAGTCGGCTAACGAGCGCTTTGCCGGTGCACTTGATACGTATACTATCGAGGCAATGATGCAAGATGGAAAAGCTTTGCAAAGTGGTACTTCTCACTTCCTGGGACAGAACTTTGCCAAAGCATTTGACGTACAGTTTGTGAATAAAGAGAATAAGATGGAGTATGTGTGGGCTACTTCATGGGGTGTTTCTACTCGTCTGATGGGAGCACTTATCATGACTCACTCTGATGATAACGGGTTGGTATTGCCTCCGCATTTGGCTCCTATACAGGTCGTTATAGTACCTATCTATAAAAACGACGAACAATTGAAGCAGATTGATGCTAAGGTGGCGGGTATTGTTGCCAATTTGAAGTCACTGGGTATTTCTGTGAAGTATGATAATGCCGATAATAAGCGTCCTGGCTTTAAGTTTGCAGATTATGAACTGAAAGGTGTGCCTGTGCGTCTTGTTATGGGTGGCCGTGATTTGGAGAACAATACAATGGAGGTAATGCGCCGTGATACTTTGGAAAAAGAAACAATTTCTTGTGAAGGTATCGAAGCGTATGTTAAAAATCTCCTTGAAGAAATTCAGGCAAATATTTATCAGAAAGCTTTGAAACATCGTGAGTCTATGACAAGAACCGTAGATACTTATGATGAGTTTAAGACAGAAATAGAAAAGGGTGGTTTCATTCTTGCTCACTGGGATGGAACTACTGAAACCGAAGAGAAAATTAAAGAAGAGACGAAAGCGACTATTCGCTGTATTCCATTCGATGGCGATAAAACTCCGGGTAAGTGTATGGTTACAGGTAAGCCTTCTGCATGCCGTGTGATTTTTGCACGTTCTTATTAAGAAGATACTTTATTTCTGACGCGAGTGCCGGTTGCAGATCATTGATCCAACCGGCATTTGTTTTTTTAGTGAATAAGCGGAGTATCTCAGATTTAGCTCTTACTATGAATCGGTATTTCAATACTATCACTCAGTTGGGATACAGTACCTGCATTATGAGCTTAAAATTAAAAAAAACGTCGTGATTTCAGCTTTATTTCAGAAACTTCCTCTTTCTTTGTACATATATCTAATAAAAAAGTAATCTTATGAAGATATTGATAGTTGAAGATGAACCTTCATTACGTGAACTCATTCAACGTTCATTGGAAAAAGAGCGTTATGTGGTGGAGGTGGCTGCCGATTTTAATTCGGCTTTGTGCAAAATAGAAGATTATGATTACGATTGCGTTTTACTGGATATCATGCTTCCGGATGGTAACGGACTTAATCTGCTTGAAAAGCTGAAAGCAATGCACAAACGTGAGAATGTAATTATTATCTCTGCGAAAGACTCTTTGGAAGATAAAGTATTGGGATTGGAATTGGGGGCGGACGATTATTTACCTAAACCCTTTCATCTGGCAGAACTGAATGCTCGTATTAAAAGCGTTATTCGCCGTCAACATCATGATGGAGAGGTTGATATTCGTTTGGGTAATATTCGTATTCTTCCGGATAAATACCAGGTGCTTATTGATGAAAAAGAAGTTGAGCTGAACCGGAAGGAATATGATATTTTATTGTATTTTATTAATCGTCCCGGCAGACTGGTTAATAAGAATACACTTGCCGAGTCTGTTTGGGGAGATCATATCGACCAGGTAGATAATTTTGACTTTATCTATGCACAAATAAAGAATCTTCGTAAGAAACTGAAAGATGCCGGAGCCACTGCTGAAATAAAAGCAGTTTATGGATTTGGCTATAAAATGACTGTTGAATAATTATGAAACTGATTTATCGCATCGTTATCCGCATATCCTTGCTCTTGACACTTGTTCTAGGTGTTTGGGCAGTGTTTTTTTATATGGCTATGATGGATGAGGTAAACGATGAGGTGGACGATTCTCTGGAAGATTATTCGGAAATAATCATTATTCGTGCTCTTGCCGGAGAGGAATTGCCTTCACAAAATACCGGTTCAAACAATCAATATTATCTTAAAGAAGTTACTGAGGAATATGCGGACAGCCGTGAAGGCATTACTTATAAAGATTCGATGGTTTATATTGTGGAAAAGGGTGAAACCGAACCGGCACGTATTCTGACTACGATATTTAAAGATAATGAAAATCGTTTTTATGAATTAACAGTATCTATTCCCAGTATAGAGAAAGAGGATTTGACTGCTGCGATACGTGATTGGATGATATTTCTTTATATCGCTTTGTTGCTTGTTATAATAGCAGTGAATGTGTGGGTATTTCAACAAAATATGAAACCTTTATATGTCTTGTTGCATTGGTTGGATGATTATCGGATAGGAAATAAGAATAAACTTCTGAAGAATGACACACAGATAACTGAATTTCGTAAGCTAAATGAAGCAGCCCTTCGGAATGCAGAACGTAGTGAACAACTGTTTGAACAACAAAAACAATTTATAGGCAATGCTTCTCATGAAATACAGACTCCGCTTGCCATTTGCCGAAATCGTCTGGAGATGATGATGGAAGATGAATCTCTTTCTGAAACCCAGCTGGAGGAGTTGATGAAGACTCACCAGACTTTGGAGCATATTACAAAACTGAATAAATCGCTGTTATTACTCTCTAAAATAGATAACGGGCAATTTACAGAAACCGTAGAACTGGAACTTAATGAACTTTTAAAGCAGTACATGGATGATTATAAAGAAGTATATGCTTATCGGGATATTCAGACAGAAATAGTTGAAGATGGTATTTTTCGCGTACAAATGAATGAGTCTCTTGCCACTATCCTGATAACTAATCTTTTGAAGAATGCATTCGTTCACAACATAGATGGTGGACATATCCGAATAGAAATAAGGCCACACAGCTTTACGTTTCGTAATAGTGGGGTAGGACAGCCTTTGGACGAGAAACGTATTTTTGAGCGTTTTTATCAGGGTGCCAAAAAAGAAGGTTCTACAGGACTTGGACTGGCAATCGTTGATTCTATTTGCCGGTTGCAGAATATCGGACTGAGGTATTATTTTGAGAATGGCGAACATTGTTTTGAAATTTCAGAAGAGAAAATTTAGGTAAATATGATAATGTCAGCAAGCTGGAATCCGTGGCATGGTTGTACTAAAATCAGTGCCGGTTGTAAATATTGCTATGTTTATCGACAGGATGAAATGTATGGTGCAGATACCAGCAGTCGTGAGGTTCGCAAAACTGCGAATTTTAGTCTGCCTGTGAAGCTAAAGCGCGATAAAAGTTATAAGATAGAGTCGGGAAAATTGGTTTATACTTGTTTTACTTCTGACTTCTTTGTGGATGGTGCAGACGAATGGCGGGCAGAAGCATGGGCTATGATACGTGAAAGGGAAGATTTGGACTTTTTTATTTTTACTAAACGTATTGATCGGTTTAAGGTTGGGTTGCCCGATGACTGGGGAAACGGATATAAGAATGTGATTATCGGGTGTACCGTTGAAAACCAGGAGATGGCAGATTATCGCTTGCCTATTTTTAAAGAGTTGCCGATACGACATAAAATAATTATAGCAGCTCCGCTACTGGAAAGTTTGGCTCTCTCACCTTACTTGGACGATACAATTGAAGAAGTAGCAGCAAGTGGTGAATCGGGGAATGATGCCAGAATTTGTGATTATGAATGGATACTCGATATTCGTAAACAGTGTATAGAAAAAGACATTCCTTTCTGTTTCCATCAGACCGGAGCCAAACTGCTTAAAGACGGAAAGTTGTATCGCATTAAACGATATTATCAGATTGCACAGGCATGGAAAGCAGGTATAAATTACAGAATAGGCAGGGATGGTAAACCGGAAAAAAGAGGAATTTTATAAAAAAGACCTCTTTTAAAAATGATAGATGTTTCCGGCTTTTTTTATTCTTTCTTTAGCCACTCCCAACGTTTGCCACAATCTTACATAACAGCATTTTGCCATTTGTTGGTAGTTTGTGCACCTTGATAATTTTTCCAGAAATACTCGGAAGTACTTTTATCAGTAAACTATTTGTTGCCTACTTTATAATCAGTATCGTGTATTCTTCTTGGCCAGATTTGTGGTCACTATAAATACAAGAAGAGACAAGACTAATTTTTCTCTCATGTAGAAATGTTTTTTGTTAGACTTTACAAATATAATATATAAGATCGCTTTTTATTTCATTTCTTCTCAGATTTCAAAATCTTTTCAGTTTCTCTTCTCATCTTTGTATCATAATTAAATATTCAAAGAAAAAAACAGTATAAAAAAAAATGATTATGAAAAAGTTACTTCTTTTATTTGTGTGCCTGTTTACTATTCAATCTGTTGTAAGGGCAAATGATGATAAGCCTATTAAGGTAGACCAGTTACCACAACCGGCTCAACAGTTTGTAAAATCGCACTTTAGCGACAGCAAGGTTGCTATAGCTAAAATGGAAACCGATTGGTTCGATAAGAGTTATGATGTCATTTTTACCGATGGCAATAAAGTAGAGTTTGACAAACAAGGAAATTGGAAAGAGGTGAATTGCAAGTACAGTGCTGTCCCTGTGAGTGTTATTCCTGTGGTTATTCGTAAGTATATCTCAGAGAACTATCCCGACGCTAAAGTGTTGAAGATAGAACGTGACAAAAAAGAGTATGAAGTGAAGCTCTCTAATAAGTGGGAACTGAAGTTTGACCTGCAATTTAACCTGATTGATATTGATAATTAAAAAAGATAGAGAATAATGAAGACGAGATTTTATTCTATACTAATGGCGGTTGCCTGTATTATAAGTTTGCAAAGTTGTGATAATGATGATGATAACATGAGAGTATCTCCCGAACTTCAGAAAGCATTCCTGGAGAAATATCCTGCTGCTACTCGCGTAGAATGGGAAACAAAAGCTGGTTATTATGTTGCCGATTTTTATGATAATGCCAGTGAAGCTTCTGCCTGGTTCACTCCGGCAGGTGTGTGGTGCATGACAGAAACGGATGTTTTGTATGTAGGCTTGCCCGAAGCTGTGAAAGCGGCGTTTGAACAGGGAGATTATAGCACTTGGACTGTTGACGATGTTGATAAATTGGAACGTCGGGATATGGAAACAGTATATGTCATTGAGGTTGAGAAGAAACCACAGGAAATGGATTTGTACTATTCTGCTGAAGGGCTTTTGATAAAAGCAGTTGCAGATACGGATCATGATGACGATTATGAAAGCCATTTGCCGGCACAGGTTCCGGAAGCAATTCTTTCTTTCATTAACGATAAATATCCCGATGCCCGGTTGATGGAGATAGAAGTAGAACAGGGTGTGACAGAAGTGGAAATCGTTCACGAGGGGCGTTGTAAAGAGGTTTGGTTTGATAAAACGAACAATTGGATTTCTACTTCATGGGACATTCGTCGGAATGAACTCCCTGCTGTTGTGACACAAGCATTGGCAAACTCTGAATACAGTACGTATACTGTGGATGATGCCGAATATTATGAAGCACCACAAGGAGATTATTATCAGATTGAGCTGGAGCAAGGAGCGAAAGAGGTAAAAGTGAAAATAGATACGACAGGGAAATTTATCTGATCTCTATTGGACTTAAAGTTATCATAACAGCAATTATAACAGAAAGCGTCTGTTGAAGATCATCGATGTATGAAATAGTAAATAAGACGTAAGTTGCTGAATGACAACGTAATTAATAATGCATTCTTTATGTTGTAAAAGTACGTATTTAAGTGTATCTTAAAAACGTACTTTTCTTGTATATGAGTACGTACTTTTATACCTTAGAAGTACGTACTTTTGCCGGACTAAAAAAGTAGGGTAAGACAAACTGTTAAGATAGTTAATGAGGAAGTGGAATGAAATAGAGACGGTTTGCATAGTACTAAAAATATTTATTTTTTAGTACAAAAAGAAGGACTCAATTTTTCTTTTCCATATACCTCTTGTCAAGTATTGTAAATATTCCATTTGTTACTCTACGAGGAATACTTCGTTTCTCGTAGAGTTTTGACCTGATCTCCGTAGAGTTTCGATACGTTTCTCGTATACTCTATTAAAACCAAATGTTTCCGCAGAATATTGCTTTAATAAATGTTAACTACGAAAGATATGTCCTTTCTTCACTATGTTTTC
>NZ_CATJGZ010000066.1:0-1274 GCF_949740115.1 Bacteroides sp. 41_26 | reverse complement strand
TTACCTTCCTGCCCGTTGGCATTCTTGGTGCGGTTACCGCTGTTCACGTCTACTACGTGAAGCGCCTCAGTGTGCTCAATAATCAGGTAGGCACCACTCTTGTAAGAAATAGTTTTACCAAAAGATGACTTGATCTGCTTGGTGATACCGAAATTGTCATAAATGGGAAGCTGACCCTTGTACAGTTTTACGATCTCTGCCCGGTCGGGGGCAATGAGAGTGACGTAATCTTTTATTTCGTTGTATACCGCCTCGTTATTGACGTAGATGTTTTCAAAAGAAGGGTTAAAGAGATCACGCAACAGCCCTACGGCACGGCTTGTCTCTTCATAAATCAACGTCGGGAACTTGGTAGCTTTCTGTACCTTGGTGATTGCGTCTTCCCAGTGTTTAATCAATACTTTAAGCTCTCCGTCGAGTTCGGCAACGCGTTTCCCTTCGGCTACAGTACGAACAATGACACCGAAGTTTTTCGGTTTGATGCTCATTAACAATTGCTTGAGGCGTGCACGCTCTTCGCTCGATTTAATTTTTTGTGAAACAGAAACCTTATCATTGAAAGGAATTAATACCAGATATCTTCCAGCAAATGAAAGTTCGGAAGTTAATCTTGGTCCTTTGGTGGAGATGGGTTCCTTTACGATCTGCACCACTACTTCTTGTCCTACCTTTAATGTGTTGGCTACTGTGCCATCTTTATCAAGATCGGGAAGCAGGGTTGCTTTAGAAATGGAGTTGAGTTTTTTCTTGTCGCTTAAAGTTTGTTTTACGAACTTTTCGAGTGAATTGAATTGAGGACCCAGGTCTAAATAATGAAGGAAAGCATCTTTCTCGTAACCAACATCTACAAAGCAGGCATTTAGTCCGGGCATCAATTTCTTGACGCGGCCCAAATACATATTACCCACTGAAAAGGAAATATTTCTTCCTTCACTTTGAAGTTCCACCAGGCTCTTGTCCTCGAGCAGGGCGATGGAGACCTCTTTGGGCTGTACGTCTACTACTAGTTCGCTTGTCACAATTGTTTCCTAATTATTTATTTTTAAAAAATGAACAAATAAATTGAGCTCTTGTTCATTGGAGTCGGGCATTTAAACAAAGAACAAACTCGAAAGACATTTGCTTCACAAGTTTGTTCTTTATTTCTGTCCGATACAGACTAAAAATTACTTTTTGCTTTTATGTCTGTTCTTTCTTAGTCTTTTTTTACGCTTGTGCGTAGACATTTTATGTCTTTTTTTCTTCTTTCCGCTTGGCATAGCTTCAAAATTTTA